>JACQCH010000008.1 GCA_016201735.1 Candidatus Omnitrophota bacterium | reverse complement strand
GGGGTCAGCATGGGTTTCCATTCAAGAAGGGCTTGAGCATGAAAGGTCGGCCCTGCTGGCGGGAGCCAGCCCACCCCCGCCACCCCGAGGATCGACGAATCTCCGAGTCCCCCGGCTCGGGGGATGGGGTTCGAAGGCACTCGAAATCCCGAACGGGCACGGTTCTCCGCCTGCGAGCTTGAATTCAGGCGGAGAGAGTGAGGGATTTCGTGTAGCGCAGTCCGCCTCGCTGGGGCGGACAAGCGGGCCTGAGAAGCCCAACCACGAGCCGGGGGCCTGAAAGGGGCTCTAAACATACCGGACCTTCATCAAACAGAGTCCCTTGGCCGGGGCCGTGGGTGGAATCAATGAGGTCTTCCCTTTCCCTGTCTCAATCAGCAGCCCGGTGATTCGGCGGACCATATGGTAGAGGAAGCCGTCGGCCTTCGCGTCGATCCAAATTACCCCCCGGTTCGAGCGGACCGTCAGGGAATGCAGTGTCCGCCGAGTGGAAGCGACCGGGCGGCCGCTGGAGTGGAAGGCCTTAAAATCGCGTCGGCCCCGCAGCGCCCTAGCGGCTCTCTGCATCGCTCGAAGGTCCAGCGGTTGACGGATATGGAGGACCGTGGCTCGATCAAACAAAGGTCTGTCGGGTTGGTTCCAGATGGTGTACCGGTACCATTTGGAGATTGCCCCGTATCGGGCGTGAAAGCCGTCCGCAGCCAAACGGACGGAATGGACAACGATATCCTCGGGCAGGAGGGCGTTCAGCGCCCGGTGGATTATTTTTGCCGGCAGTGGTGAATCAATCTTCACGTGGGCCACTTGGCCCTGGGCATGCACACCGCTGTCGGTCCGGCCGGCGCCGACGACGCCGACTCGTTCGTTAAGAATCTTCTGGAAGACATACTCGAGGGTTGCTTGGACGGTCCGCTTGGCTTTCTGTCTCTGCCATCCGGCGAAGCGGGTCCCTTCGTAAGCCAGGATGAGCTTTAAAATTCTTTCCGGGGCCCGGTTCAATTCTTGATGAGGAGCTCGGCGATCTGGACAGCGTTTAAGGCAGCTCCCTTCCGGAGATTGTCTGAAACGACCCAGCAGGTGAATGCGTTCTTCATGAACGGGTCCGGGCGGACCCGGCCGATAAAGACCTCATCCCGGTGTGCCGCTTCAATCGGCATCGGAACCTTCGGTTCTTCAACGAGGAGGATTCCGGGGCTCTTGCGCCAGAGGGCTTTTAAATCTTCCACGGTGGCGGGCCGCTCCGTTTCCAGATAGATCGATTCGGAATGGGCGTCCTTTACTGGCACCCGGACGGCGGTGGCAGTAATTGCCATCTTCTCATTATGGAGAATCTTCTGGGTCTCCTTCACCATCTTCCATTCCTCGCTCGTGTACCCCAGTTCCTGAAACGGGCCGATGTGGGGAAAAACGTTGAAGCCGATCGGCTGGGGCATCGCCTCCGGGGGAGGCAGAGGCCTCTTCTCCAGGGCGGCGGCGGTTTCAGCCAGCAGAGATCCGACGGCTTTGTTTCCCGCCCCGGAGGCGGCCTGATAAGTGGAAACGATCACCCGGCGGATCTTGAATTTCCGGTGCAGGGGAGCCAGGGCCACGACCATCTGAATGGTGGAGCAGTTGGGATTGGCAATGAGTCCCTGGTGTTTATTCAAATCTTCCGGGTTCACTTCCGGGACCACCAGGGGAACCTTTGGATCCATCCGGAAATCGGCCCCGTTGTCGATGCAGACGGCCCCCCGGCGGATCGCCTCCTGCGCGTAGGTGACCGCGGCCCCCTTCTCCCCTTCGGTGCCGGCGAACAGGACGATCTCCTGCCCTTCGAACGCCTCCGAGGAGACCGCCTGGACCGGATACGAAGAGCCGTCCACCTCGGTCGAGCGGGCCGACCGGGCCAGGACCGTCAATTTGGAAACGGGGAACCGGCGCTGCTTTAAGACCCGGAGGATTTCAATCCCGACGGCGCCGACCCCGACCACGCAGAGGTTATAAGCTTGTCTTTTGGGCAGCATCGGCTCTCAGCGCTTCAACCACAAGGTCCCCGACCTCGCTCGTTGTGTACCCCATCTTTCCCGCTGCCAGACTCTTTACTTTCGTGGCGGTCACCCGCTTGACGGCCTCCTCGACGAGCCCCGCCGCTTCCCGCTCCCCGAGATGATCCAGCATCATGGAGAGGGCCACGATGGCGGCCAGGGGGTTGATGGCACCCTGCCCCGCGTATTTCGGGGCGGACCCACCGATCGGCTCAAACATCGAGACCCCTTTCGGGTTGATGTTGGCCCCGGCGGCGATTCCCAATCCTCCCTGGATCATCGCTCCTAAATCGGTGATGATGTCCCCGAACAGGTTGTTGGTGACGATCACATCGAACACCTCCGGAGACTTGACCATCCACATCACCAAGGCATCCACGTGGGAATAGTCCCGGGAGATGTCCGGGTACTCCTTTCCCACCTCCTCGAAGACCCGGGTCCAGAGATCATGCGCGTAGGTGAGCACGTTGGTCTTGGCGCAGAGGGTCAGCTTCTTCCTCCCCTGGCTGCGGGTCAGCTCGCAGGCGTAACGGATGCAGCGTTCCACCCCTTTGCGGGTGTTGACATCCATCTGGACGGCCACTTCGTCTGGAGTTCCTTTCTTGAAGTTTCCGCCGATCCCGGCGTAGAGCCCTTCGGTGTTTTCCCGGACGACAACGAAGTCGATCTGTTCCGGCGTCTTGTCTTTGAGCGGAGTCCAGACTCCCGGGTACAGTTTCACCGGACGCAGATTGATGTACTGATCCAGTTCAAACCGGAGCTTAAGCAGGATTCCCTGCTCGAGGATCCCCGGCTTCACCTCCGGGTGGCCGATGGCACCGAGGTAGATCGCCGAGAGCCGCTTCAATTCCGACAGAACGGAGTCCGGAAGGGTTTCCCCGGTTTTCAGATACCGCTCGCCGCCCAGATCATACGGGATCCGTTCAACGCTGAAGCCGCACCGGTCGGAAACAGCATCGAGGACTTTCAGGCCTTCCCGGATCACCTCCGGGCCGGTCCCATCGCCGGCAATCACGGCAATCTTGTAAGTGCGTTCCATATTACTCCCGTTCACCCTGAGCTTGTCGAAGGGTGGAGGTTCCGATTTTTCCTGTTTCCGGACTCGACGCGCTCGCGTACTCCTTCTTTGGGATCCGGCCGGCCAGGTAAGCCAAGCGCCCAGCCTCGACCGCAAGCCGCATCGCGCGGGCCATGGCGACCGGATCTTGAGCGCCGGCGATCCCGGTGTTCATCAGGACCCCGTCGACCCCCAACTCCATGGCGGCCGCCGCGTCGGAGGCGGTCCCCACGCCGGCATCCACGATCACCGGGATCTTCACCGCTTCCCGGATGAACCGGATGTTCAATGGATTCAAAATTCCCTGCCCCGATCCGATCGGAGCCGCCAGGGGCATCACGCAGGCCGCCCCGGCCTCCGCCAGTTTCTTCGCGGTGATCGGGTCATCATTGGTGTAGGGCATCACGATAAATCCTTCCTTGACGAGATCCCGGGTTGCTTCGAGCAGTTGCTGGGTGTCGGGCAGAAGGGTTTTGGCGTCGCCGATCACCTCCAGCTTGATCAGATTGGAGAATCCGGCGGCCCTGCCTAAGCGGGCCACCCGGATCGCATCCTCCGCGGTGTAACAGCCGGCCGTGTTGGGGAGGAGGGTGTACCGTTTCAGATCCAAGTGCCCCAGGACCGGATCCTTGTCCGGATTTTTCAGATCCACGCGGCGGACCGCGACGGTGATCAGCTCCGCCCCGGAGGCCTCCAGGGCATCCCTCATTACCTCGGGGGAAGGATATTTCCCAGTCCCCAGGATCAGGCGGGACCGGAAAGCATAGGAGCCAATCTTCAAGAGCCCTTCCTGAGTAGATGCAGCTATCAAGGTCATTTGCCCACAGTCATTTCGACGAACGAAGTGAGGAGAAATCCTGATCTTTTTAGATCCCTCGTCCTTCTCGCTTTGCTCGAAGTCCTCGGGATGAAATTCGACCAGGCACTTACGTCATTGTATTCCGTAAGTGCCGGTCTCACTTCAGTTCCGTTCCTTTCGCGACGACGGTGATCCCGGATTCGGTCACCGTAAAACGCCGGCGGTCCTCTTTCGGATCGTGGCCGATCACGGTCGAAGGGGGAATCTTCACATCCTTGTCGATGATGGCCCGCCGGATCTTGGCATGGCGGCCCACCTCGACCCCTTCCAGCAGAACGGAATCAGTGATCTCCGAATGGCTGTGGATCCGGACGTTCGGAGAGAGGATGCAGCGGGTCACCGACCCTCCGGAGATGATGCAGCCGCTGGAAACCATCGAATCCAGCGCCCGGCCGACCCGGGTTGGATCGTCGCCCCCCGAGAAGACGAACTTGGCCGGAGGATGCTGTTCCATGTGGGTCCGGATGGGCCAGTTCCGGTCGTAGAGGTTAAAGGTCGGGGTCACCCGGATCAGATCCATGTTCGCCTCATAATAGGCATCGATGGTGCCGACATCCCGCCAGTACGGCGGCTGTCCCTCTTCTCCCTCGAGCAGGTATCCCATCACCCGCCGGCCGTTTTTCAGGCAGTTGGGCAGGATGTTCCGGCCGAAATCATGCTCCGTACTCTCTTTGGCATCCCCGCTCAGCTCCTCCTCGAGGATGGTCCGGTCAAACAGGTAGATTCCCATGGAGGCGTAGATGTAGCCCGGATCGCCGGGAATGGGAGCCGCGGCGGTCGGCTTCTCAATGAACCGGGAGATCCTCCGGCTGGCATCCAGCTCCGCCACTCCGAGCAATGGGGATTTCTCCGCCGGCATCCGGACGACCCCGACGGTCACCTGGGCTTTGGCCTCTTTATGGAATTCCACCATGTTGGCATAGTTCATCTTGTAAACATGGTCCCCCGCTAAGACCAGCACGTAGGGAGGCCGCTCCGCTTCGATCGAGTAGATGTTCTGGTAGACGCTGTCGGCCGTCCCCTGATACCAATGTTCATCCATCCGCTGCTGAGGATGAACGATGTCGATGTACTCTCCCAGCTCCGCGTCAAAGATGTTCCATCCCATCCAGAGATGCCGGACCAGAGAGACCGACTTGTATTGGGTCAAGACATGGATCTTCCGGATTCCGGAGTTGATGCAGTTGGAGAGGGTGAAGTCAATGATCCGGTAAATGCCCCCGAAGGGAACGGCGGGCTTCGCCCGGTCCCTTGTTAAAGGCATGAGCCGCTCCCCCTTGCCTCCTGCCATGATGAAGGTGAGGGCGTCCTTCATCCGGGTTCCTGTGATCATTTCCATCGGAAACGATCATTATATCGTTTTCATGGCGAGATTCACAAGGGTCTGGGTGTACGGATTCCGAGGAGATCGGAACAATTCCGGGTTGGTTCCTTCCTCCAGGATCTGCCCTTCCCGCATCACCAGGATCCGGTCCGCCAGGGCGCTGACCACGGCAAGATTATGGGAGATGAAAAACAAAGAGAGCCCCCGTTTTGCCTGAAGGTCGGTGAGCAGTTTCAAGATCTGGGCCTGCACCGACAGGTCGAGAGAAGAGACCGGCTCATCGCAGATTAAAAGTTCCGGGTTCATGCTTAAGGCCCGGGCGATTCCGACCCGTTGGCGCTGCCCGCCGCTTAACGATTGTGGAAACCGGCTCGCCAGAGAGGGATCGAGACCCACCTCTCCAAGAAGGGTTCCAACCCGTTCCTCTAAATCTTTCCCCTGAGCGAGCCGGTGGATGATCAAGGGCTCGGCCACGATTTGGCCGATCCGCATCAAGGGATTCAAGCTGGCCATCGGATCTTGGAAGATCAGCTGAACCGATCGTCGGAATCGTCGGAGCTGTTTGCCCCGCAGTTCCTGAAGATTTTCTCCCCGGTACCGGATGAAGCCGTGGGTGGGCAGATCCAGCCGGCAGAGCAGCCGGGCCAGCGTCGTCTTCACGCAGCCGGACTCTCCGACCAGGCAGACCGACTCCCCTGCCCGGATTTTAATGCTCACTCCCCTGACTGCTTCCAGCCATCCTTGAGGAGTAAACGCTCCGCTCCGCAGGGAGAACCGTTTCCTCAGGTCGATTGTCTCCAGGAGGGGATCGCCTGGAACCACCCGGGAGGTCTGCTTCCCCTGCCCCACCTTCGGCAGGCAATTCAGGAGGGTCTGGGTGTACGGGTGGGTTGGATTCTTGTACAGTTCCGGAGTTCGGGCGGTCTCGACGATCCGGCCGGCCCGCATCACGGCGATCCGGTCGGAGAGAGGAGCGACCGCCAGCAGGTCGTGCGTGATGAGGAGAATCCCCATCCCGATCTTTTTCTGCAGGTTCTTCAAAAGGGAAAGAATTTCCGCCTGGGTCGTCACATCCAGGGCCGTCGTCGCCTCATCGGCGATCAGGAGAGATGGGTTCCCGGAAAGGGCCATGGCGATCATCACCCGCTGCCTTAAACCGCCGGACAGCTCATGAGGGTACTGGTGCAGGCGACGCTGAGGATCCGGGATCTGGGCCTGCCGCAGAAGCTCGACCGCGAGATCCGACGCGGCACCGCCGGTGAGCTGCCGATGCTGCCGGATCGTCTCCAGAAGCTGCTCTTGGACGTTCATCACGGGGTTTAAGGCGGACATCGGATCTTGAAAGATGTAGGCAATCTTCCCTCCCCGGAGAGCCCGGAGCTGTTCCTCGGTCCGCTGGGTCAATTCCTGCCGCTCGAACTGGATCTGTCCGCTGATGATTCGGCCGCCCGGCGGCAGGAGCCGGGCGATGGAAAGGGCCAGGATTGTTTTCCCGCAGCCGGACTCTCCGACGAGCCCGAAGGTTTCGCCGGCCTCGATTTCCAGATCCGCTCCATCGACCGCCTTGACCGGCGGCCCTCCCGTCCCGATGTAGGTTTTTAGATTACGGATCGAGAGGAGAGGCATATTCTCCATCATTGCGAACGAAGTGAAGCAATCAAGAAGGGGCCCGCAGGCGGCGGTTCAACCCGTAATAGCCGCAGCAGCGGACCCATATGCCGAAGGGGGAAGTGAACTTCGCGTGCATGGTGATCCGGCGCAGGGTCCATCGGTCGACGGGAAACCGCCGGATTCCCCGATTGGTGGTGCAGGCGGCCCGGTATCCGGCCGCCTTCGCCGCCCGGACAATCTCCGGGCTGAACCCGCCGGCCGGATAGCTTAACAGATCCACGGAGAGGCCCATCCTTTCCAGGGATTCCTTGGAGCCGGCCAATTCTTCCCGGACCTGGGTGATCGGCAGCGAAGGCAGGTACGCGTGATGGCTGGTGTGGCTGCCGAAGTCGATCCCGGCCCGCCGCATCTTCAGGATCTGCTCCGCGCCCAATGATCCCGGCCGGTTGAGATTGCCTGCGATCATGAAGACCGTCGCGGGGATCCGGTGCTCCGCCAGGATCGGAAAGGCGTAGGTGAAATTGTCGTCGGTTCCATCGTCGAAGGTCACCGCCACGGCCCGATAAGGAAGGGTTCTGTTCCCTTCCAAGCAGGAGACCATCTCCGGGAGAGAGATCGGTTTCCACCGTTTGGAAAGGATCCTCATCTGCTGATCGAATATCTTCGGCGAGAGGGTCGGGGTGTCGGAACCGGCTTGAGGATGAATCCGGTGGTACGCCAGGATCGGCGGGTACCATCCCGGCAGTTTCATGGGACAACTCCGGTTCGGGGCGGGGTTCTCAGACCCGCTCGACGTCCCCAGCGAGGCCGTCTCGCTAAACGTCGGCCCTCGCTCTCTCCGCCTGAACCAAGCTCACGGGCGGAGAACCATGCCCGCTCGGGCCTCCGATTGTCTTCGAACCCCCTCCCCGAGCCGGAGCCATCGCATGAGAGCTTCGGGGTGGCAGGGGGCAGGCCGGTTTCTGCCAGCAGGGCCGACATCACAGGCAGAGCCCTGTCGAATGGAGACACCTGCTGACCTGAACTCTTTTTGTCACAGCCATTGATTTTGGGCCGCCACCAAATCGGTCCCCGGTCTCTGTGAACAACCCATCCCTCCCGAGGCCCGATGCCGGAAACCGGCCTGCCCCTGACAGGACCCCGGAAGCAATCAACCACGAGACGGGATCAGGATTCATGCTTCCTTGCGGCCGGAGACGAGCAGGTAGCGGCCTAATCCCGGATGATCCTTGTTGAATCTGGTTTCCACCTTGAAGAGCAGATCCTGCCCTTCTTCATCCAAGTCGTCCGGCTTCACCGCCAGCCATGAGAGCAGACCAATCGGCGTGATGGCGATCAGCTTTACCTTCAGGGCCCGGTACAGATCTTCCAACTCTTCCCTGTCCTGCCAGTTGTAGTAGGAACCGAACAGGGTCCCTTCCTTGGCGGAGGTCAGAATCCGAACAGCGTTCCAATCCCGATGCTGAAACGCCTCGGCCAGATAATAGCCCCTCGGCCGATGAGAGATGAAGCAGAGTCCCCCCGGCCTTAAAACCCGGAGAAGCTCTTCCAACAGCTCCCTCTGATTTTGCCGCAGGTACAGCACCTCCGTGCAGATCACCGCATCAAAGGATTCGGCCGGCTGGCCCGGGAGCCATTCTCCCAGGTTCGCCCGGATCAGGCGCAAGGCGATTCCGGATTCTTTTGCATGGCGCTTTGCCCGGTTAAGCCCCACCCCCGACGTATCCACGCCGGTCACCTGATGGCCCGCCTGGGCCAGTGGAATCGCCAGCCGTCCTGCCTGGCATCCGGCATCCAAGATCTTTAAGGGGCCGGGCAGATCGGTCTGAACCGGCCAGCCGGTCTGAAGAATCTTTTGGATCTGATGGAGATACAGCCTTGCGAAATATTTTTCTCCGGGGTTCTGAAACATATCGTAGTAGGTCGGCTCATCCTGAAGGATTGCCCGGCGGACTTTCCTTAATGTCCGCTTCAACCGATCACCCGATTTTATTGGGGTTTCCATCTTTGGCGGAGGCCTTCTCCCAACAGGTTGCAGCCGAGCACCACCCAGAAGATGGCGATCCCCGGGATCAGGGTAAGCCACCAGGCGATTCCCAAAGTCGCTTTCCCTTCGGCCAGGATATTTCCCCAACTGGGCATCGGTGGCTGAATCCCGATTCCCAGAAAACTCAACGCCGATTCGATCAGGATGGCGGCACCGACCCCTAAGGTGGCGCTGACTAAGACCGGGGCCATCGCGTTGGGAATCAAATGCCTCCCAAGGATCCGTGTGTCCGACGCCCCGATCACTTTCGCCGCCAAGATAAAATCCCTCTCCTTTAAGCTCAACACCTCTGCCCGGACCAGGCGGGCGACCCCCATCCAGCCGGTCGCTCCGATGATCCCGATGATCGGAGCAAATCCCGGTTCCAGAAAAGCCACCGCGGCCAAGATGAGAAAAAGGGTCGGGAAACAGAGGAGGATGTCGACGATCCGCATGAGCAGAATATCCAGCCACCCGCCGGCGTATCCGGCCGCGGCTCCGATCAAGACTCCAAGAACCGTCGCCAGCCCAATGGCGACGAATCCGACCGTTAAAGAGATTCGAGCTCCGTAAAGCATCCGGCTCAAAACATCCCTTCCCAACTGATCGGTTCCCAGAGGATGTCCCGGGGAAGGAGGAAGAAGCGCCTCCTTCAACCGGATCTCTTGCGGGTTGGCGGGCGACAGCCGAGGGGCAAGGAGCGCCCCCATGCCGACCGTGAGGAGCAGCAAGCCGCCGGCCAGAATCATCCAGGTTGAATTCCTGTTCCGGTTCATCCTCCCTCACTGACTCGGATTCTGGGATCGGCCAGCGCGTAGGCGATGTCGGCCAGCAGGTTTCCCAGCAGGGTCAAGATCGCTCCCAAGACAAGAATTCCCATGATGACCGGATAATCCCGGCTGATCACCGAGTCAAAGAAAAGGCGCCCCATTCCGGGGATCGCGAAGATCGATTCAAAGATCACGGAACCCCCGATGAGGCCCGGCACCGCCAGTCCGAGGAGCGTGATCTGGGGCAGAAGGGCGTTGCGAAGGGCGTGGCGGTAGAGGACCGTCCGTTCGGGCAATCCTTTCGCCCGGGCGGTCCGAATGTAATCCTGCCCCAGCGCCTCCACCATGCTCGAGCGGGTGAACCGGGAGGTCCCTGCCAGGTCCCCGAAGACGGCGACCCCGACAGGCAGCAGCAGGTGCCAGATCCTGTCCATCATCCAGGGACCGGGGCCGAGCCGTTCGGCCCAGAGTGAGTTTAAGCCGGAGACCGGCAGCCATCCCAGCCGGACCCCGAACAGATCCAGTCCGAGCAGGGCGACCCAGAAGGTCGGCAGGGCGAAACCGATAAAGACAAAGAGGGTGACCGCGTGATCGAACCCCGACCCTTCATGGGCGGCACCGGCCACTCCCAGAGGGATGGAGAATAAAAGGATAAAGAAGAGGGCGAGCGCGTTGATCGTCAGAGTGACGGGGATCCTCTCCAGGATTTTCCGGGCGACTGGCCGTCCATCCTTGAAGGAAACGCCGAAGTCTCCGCGCAGGGTCCGCTTGAGCCAATCGAGATACTGCTGGTGAACCGGCCGGTCCAGGCCGTACAGCTTAATCAGCTGCTGTTTGGCCTGGAGGGAAATCTTGATGTTCAGGTCGGTCACCGCGTCGGTTGGTTTCCCGGGCGCCAGGTGCATCATGAAGAAACTGACCACCGTGATCCCTAAGAAAACCGGGACGAGACCGACCAAGCGGCGAACGAGGTATTGGCTCATGACAGTTGGTAGCGCTGGCGGGAGACGGGAACGTACCAGTGAATCAGATTGTAACCCAGTCCCAGGGGGGAGACCTCGACCTGCTGGAACCGGCGGTGAACGACGGGGAGAGAGTCGGAGACATAGAGGAAACAGACCGGCTGCTCCTCGTACAGGATCCGGTGGAGTTTCCAGTAGATGGCCCGGCGCTTTTCTTGATCGAAGTTTGCCCGGCCCTCCAGGAGCAGGCGGTCCACCTCCGGGTTGGAATAGCCGATGAAGTTGAACTCCCCTTCCCCGGTTTTCGAGGAGTGCCAGATATCAAACGGGTCCGGGTCCCTGGAGAGGCCCCAGCCCAGCAGGATCGCCTCAAACCGGTGCTTGTCGATGAACTGGTGAAGCAGGGCCGCCCACTCCAGGATCCGGATCTTCACCCGGATCCCCACGCGGCTCAACTGCTGTTGAATAATCTGCGCGGTCAGCTCCCGGGCGAGATTGCCCTGGTTGGTGAGGATCGTAAATTCGAAGGGCCGGCCGTCCCGGTCAAGGATTCCATCTCCATCGGTGTCCCGCCATCCGGCCTCAGCGAGAAGGGCCTTCGCCTGGCCCGGATCGTACGGGGCCGGATGGACGCCGGGATCGTAGGCCCAGGATTCCTGTGGGAATGGGCCGGTGGCTTCCGCTCCGAGACCGTACAGGACCCCTTGAAGTATTTCCTGTTTGTTGATGGCCAGGTTCAATGCTTGTCGGACTCTTTTGTCCTGAAACTTCGGGTCCCGGAGGTTGTATCCCAAATAGGTGTACCCGAAACTGGGATAGCAGAATTTCTGGAACGCCTCGGTGAATCGAGGAATCTGAGTCATCCGGGTAAACTGCAGAGGGGTCAACCCGGTCATGTCGATCCCCCGGGCCTGAAGTTCCAGGAAGATCGTCGCCTGGTCCGGGATGATCCGGATGACCGCCCAATTCAGGTACGGCCTTCCCTCAAAATAATCGGGATTGGCCTTCAGTTCGATCCGGTCTCCCCGGATCCATCGATGGAAGATGAACGGCCCGGTCCCCACGGGCCTTTCTTTGAATGGGGTATTGGTCAGGTTCTGGTTCTCCAGCAGATGCTTGGGCAGGATCCCCATCCCCCAGGAGCTTAGGGCCGGAGCGAACGGTTCCTTGTACCGGACCCGGACGGTGGTGTCGTCCACTACCTCCAGGGAGGCGATCCGTTCAAAGTCTCCCCGGTAAGGGGTCGGAACCGAAGGATCGATAAGCCGCTGGTAAGTGAACTGGACGTCTGACGCGGTAAAGGGGACACCGTCGTGCCAGCGGACTCCTTTCCTTAGGAAGAAAAGGATCTCCAACCCTCCATCCCGGATCTCCCACCGCTCGGCCAGGTCCCCGACCAGGCTTAAATCCGGATCGTATTTGACCAGCCCATTGAACAGCAGGCCGCTCACCTCGGCCGAAGCGCTGTCAGAAGCGAGGATCGGAATTAAGGTGCTTGGTTCCCCGATTGAAGCGGAGACCAGGGCGTCGCCGATTACGGGTATGTCAATTTCCTCCGCGGCCGCCAGCCCGATGAGAAATGGGATGATGAAAGATGCGGATAGGAGTAACGCTAATACAAACGAGCTGAATCTTGTGACATTTCCGTTCACCCTGAGCCTGTCGAAGGGTGAACGTGCGTCAGACCGTTCATGGTTCGACAAGCTCACCATGAACGGTTGGGACATGACTTTCTGCGTTTGTATTGATGTCATCTCGAGGAGCGAAGCGACGAGAGATCTCGATTTCAAAGGCGAGATTTCTCGGCCTGACGGCCTCGAAATGACACGATTCAGCATCTATTGACTCGGCGGCGGTTTCTCGGGAGTTGCCGGTTTTTCCTGGGCGGGTTTCGGTTCGACGGGTTTGACCTCCGGAGCGGCTGCTTGTTTTGTCGTGGTGACTGGAGACCTCGAGACAGTAGTCGCCTCCATCAGGGATCGTCCTTTCTGGACGGAGAGGATCGCCAGGGTCAGGGAAGTTACCATGAAGGTCGCCGCGAAGATGGTGGTGGCCCGGGTTAAGTAGACGGTCCCGCGCGTCCCGAAAAGGGATTGGGCGGCCCCGCCGCCGAAGCTGTCGGAAAGCCCCCCGCCCCGGCCGGCCTGCAGGAGAATCACCAGGATCAACACGAAACAGGCGACGAGATGAACGGCAAGAACTAATCCATAGAGCATTTAATTCTCCTTTTTTTGAAGGGCCGATTCAACGATGGATATGAACCCCTTGGCGTTTAGACTGGCCCCGCCGACTAAGGCCCCGTCGACGTCCGGCCGGCCCAACAATTCACCGGCGTTCTCTGATTTGACCGATCCGCCGTACTGGATCCGGATGGCTTGCGCTTGACTCTTCCCGATCCGGCCGGTAAGCCAGGCCCGGATCGATCCGTGAACCTCCTGTGCTTGAGTCCCGGTGGCGTTCTGGCCGGTTCCGATCGCCCAGACCGGCTCATAGGCCAGCGTCACAAGACGGGCGATCCGGTCCGATTCAATCCCTTCGAGCGCCGCCTTCAGCTGGCCCTCGATGATCTCCCAGGTTTTCCCGTTCTCACGCTGTTGAAGCGTTTCCCCAACACAGAGAATCGGATTCAACCCTTGTTCGAGAGCCGCCAGCAGTTTTCGATGAATGACCGGGTCGGTGTCTCCGAAATGAGCCCGGCGCTCCGAATGCCCGATGATGCAGAAACGGCATCCGATCTCTTTGAGCATGACCGGTGAGATTTCTCCCGTGAAGGCGCCGCTCGACTCCCAATGCATGTCCTGAGCCCCCAGAAACAGAGGGCTTCCTTTCAAGATCTCTCCCACGGTGGAGAGGGCCGTGAAGGGGGGGCAGAGGATGACGTCGACGTCGGTTTGTCCCCGAAGCCCCTGGAGAATCTCTTGGGTGAGCTTGCGTGCTTCGGGCAGGGTGCCGTTCATCTTCCAGTTTCCTGCGATGATCGGGCGGCGGGGCGGCACAGCGGTCATCCTCTCCCTTTCATTAGGGCAGTCACTCCCGGCAAAGTTTTCCCTTCCAGGTATTCTAAGCTGGCTCCCCCGCCGGTGGAGACGTGGGTCATCCGGTGTACAAGCCCGAACTTCACCACCGCCGCGGCGGTATCCCCTCCCCCGACCACGCTGACCGCTCCCGATTGGGCGACGGCTTGAGCGATCGCTCGGGTTCCATTGGAAAAGGAATCAATCTCGAAGATTCCCACCGGTCCGTTCCATAAGATGGTGCGGGCCCCTTGGAGCGCCTGGGTAAAAGCCTCGATGGTTTTTGGGCCGATGTCGACCCCTTCCCACCCTTCGGGGACTCCGGGCTTTTCCGTCACCCGGGTGGGAGCGCTGGGTTCGATCTTTTGGGCGATCCGGTGATCCATCGGGAGTTTCAAATCCACCCCCCGCTGTTTCGTTTTCGCGATGAGCCCCAAGGCCAGTTCCAGCCGGTCCTTTTCCACCGGAGAGTTCCCAACCCCGATTCCCTGAGCGACGAAGAAGGTGTACTGCATCCCGCCGCCGATCAGAATCCCATCCACCTTGTCGATTAAATTGTCGATCAATTGGATCTTGTCGGAGACCTTGGCTCCGCCGAGGATCAACCAATAGGGGCGCTCCGGATTGTGAAGGACCCGGTCCAAGGCCTCCAATTCTTTCTGGAGCAGAAACCCGGCCGCGGCCGGCAGATGCTGGGCGATCCCGGCCGTGGAGGCGTGAGCCCGGTGGGCGGCCCCGAAGGCGTCGTTCACGTATAAATCTCCGAGCCGGGCCAGATTTTTGGAGAAGACCGGATCGTTCTCCTCCTCCTCCGGGTGGAATCTCAGGTTTTCCAGCAGGAGGATTTCACCCGGCTTCAATCCTGCCGCCTGCTGCTCCACCTCCGGCCCGACGCAGTCTCCGGCCGTCCGGACCGGCCGGCCGATCAGTTGGCTTAACGCCTCCCCGACCGGGCCCATCCGGAGTTCCTCCACCACCTTCCCATCCGGCCGACCCAAATGGCTCATCAGGATCAGCTTGCCCCCCTTCTCCAGGGCGTACCGGAGTGTCGGCAGGGCCGCTTGGATCCGGGTGGTGTCGCTGATCCGTCCCTTTTTGATCGGGACATTGAAGTCGACCCGGACCAGAACTCTCTTTCCGGCCAGATCAAGATCCCGGATTGTCTTGAAGGCCACAGTTTTCACGAACATACAATCCTCCGTTCGTGCTTCGACAGGCTCAGCACGAACGGTCACGATCTTTCAGCGATGAACTCAATTAAATCCACGACCCGGTTCGAATATCCCCACTCGTTGTCGTACCAGCCGAACACCTTCACCAGGTTCCCCTGGGTTACCTTCGTCAGGGGAGCATCGAAGATGCAGGATTTCGGGTTCCCGTTGAAGTCCTTGGAAACCAGCGGCGCCTCGGAATATTCCAGGTATTTGCCCAGAGGGCCCGCCGCCGCTTTCTGAAAGGCCTGGTTGACGGCTTCGGCGGTGACCGGTCTGCCGACCTCGCAGGTCAGATCCACAATGGAGACGTTCGGCGTCGGAACCCGGATCGCCAGGCCGTCCAGTTTGCCGTTCAATTCCGGAATCACCAGGCCGATCGCCTTCGCCGCTCCGGTCGAAGTGGGAACCATCGACTGTCCGGCGGCCCGGGCCCGCCGGAGATCCTTGTGTGGAAGGTCCAGGATCCGCTGATCGTTGGTGTAGGAGTGAATCGTCGTCATCAACCCCTTGGTGATGCCGAAAGAATCCAGGAGGACCTTGGCCAGGGGGGCCAGGCAGTTCGTCGTGCAGGAGGCGTTGGAGATGATCTGATGCTTGGCTGGATCGTACGCCTTATCGTTGACGCCGAGGACGATCGTGACATCCTCATTCTTGGCGGGAGCGGAGATGATCACTTTCTTGGCTCCCGCGGCCAGGTGTCCCTGCGCCTTCTCCCGGTCCGTGAAGAGGCCGGTCGACTCCACAACAATATCCACCCCCATCTGTTTCCAGGGAATCTCCGCGGGGCCTTTGAAGCTGACCACCTTGACCCGTTTTCCATCCACCACCAGCTCCTCTCCCTCCCCCCGGACCTCAACGGGGAGGATCCCAAAATTGGAATCGTATTTCAAAAGATGAGCCAAGGTGGCGGTTCCCACGGGAAGGTCGTTGACGGCGACCATCTCGATTCCAGAGCGGTTCCAGCCCGCCCGGTACACCAACCGGCCGATTCGGCCGAAGCCGTTGATTCCTACGCGAACAGCCATTTTATTTTTCTCCTGTGTGGAATTGAAAATAGCTCTACTTCTTCTCACCCCGCAAGAAACTTGCGGCCAATTCAGGAGGAGTAGGGCAGATGTAAAACCCGGAACCCCATTCAAACCCGGCCACCCGGGTGAGCCGGGGCATGATCTCCAGGTGCCAATGATACCCCTCGTGGGGTGTGGCTTCAAGAGGGGAGGTGTGGAGGATGAAGTTGTAGGAAGGGTTGTGGAGAACCGTCTGAACCCGATGGAGCACCTGTTTTAGGATCTCCGCCAGATCCCGGAGGGATTCCGGGCCGATCTGGGTGAAATCGGCCGAATGATTCTTCGGAAGGATCCAGAGCTCAAAGGGAAAACGGGAGGCGAAAGGGGCGAAGCAGACCATCTGGGACGTTTCCAGAATGACCCGCTCCCCTTCCGAAAGTTCCTGATGGATCATGTCGCAGAAGACACACCGCTCCTTCTGGGAGAAGTACAGGTCCGCGCGCCGGAGCTCCTCCAGAACCCGCTTGGGAACGATCGGCAGGGCGATGAGCTGGGTGTGGGGATGGCTTAAGGAGGCGCCCGCCGATTCGCCGAAGTTCTTGAAGATCAGGAGATAGCGGAACCGCTTGTCCTTCTGCAGGTCCCGGCACCGCTCCTGGTAAAGTTCCAACACCGGCACCATCTCGACGGTCTCGAAGTCCGCCAGATTTTTCTGGTGGTCCGGCGTTTCGATGATCACTTCATGAGCTCCGACCCCGTTCATCATGTCGTAGAGCCCCTGCCCCAGGCGATTTAAGTTCCCCTCGATCCGCAGGGCCGGGAATTTGTTCGGAACCACCCGCAGAGTCCATCCGGGCCCGTTGGCTTGGCCTCCGTTCGTCCGGCGGGCGGCCACCTCCGGAGGGGTCATCCGCTCATTCCCGGGACAGAAGGGACAAGGGGTTGAGGGAACCCGGTGTTCTTCCACGGGAAAATCCTCCGGCCCCATCGGGTTGTCCGTTGAGGCGATGATCCATCGCCCGGTGATCGGATCCCTTCGGATTTCAGCCATGGGCGGGAACGGGAAGCTCCGCCTCCTTAAGGAATTTGGTCGCCTCTTCAGGGGAGGTCGGGTTGATGTAGAATCCGGTCCCCCATTCGAACCCGGCCACCCGGGTGAGCCGGGGCATGATCTCCAGATGCCAATGAAAATCGGCGTCGATGGTCCTCCAGTAGCCGGTCCGGGGCCGCCGGAAAGGGGCGGTATGGAGAATCGTGTTGCAGGGGGGGTCGCTCAAGACCCGGGATAATTTAGAGAAGGTGATTTTCAAGATCCCGGCTAAGTCCTTCCGGTGCTCCGGAGTCAGCTGGGTAAAATCAGCGGAGTGGATCTTGGGCAGGACCCATAATTCGAACGGGAACCGGGAGGCGAACGGGGCCAAGGCGACAAAGTGGGTTGTCTCCACCGCGATCCTCTGTTGGGAATCCAGCTCCTGCCGCAGGATATCGCAGAAGATGCACCGTTCCTTCCATTCGTAGTACTGCTGGGCGCCGTGAAGTTTATCCTTGAGCCGGATCGGGTTGACCGGAAGGGCGATCAGCTGAGAGCGGCTGTGGCGGAAACGCCCCTCGCCGGCCGCCGGCCCGTAATTCTTAAAGAAAAGGACGTACTTAAACCGGGGATCCTTCTCAAGATCCTTGATCCGCTGAATCGCCACCTCCAGCACCTGCGAAATTTGCTCGGGGGTCAGATGCGCCGTGGAAGAGACATGCTCGGGCGTCTCAACGATGATTTCGTGGGCTCCGACGCCGGTGCAGACATCGTAAAGTCCCCTGGCCCGGTGTTCCAATTTTCCTTCGATTCTTAGGAGGGGGGAGATGGAGGGGACAACCCGGAGTGTCCAACCGGGGCCGTTGGGGTTCCCTCCCGAAGGCCGAACCGCCGTGATTTCCGGCGGGGTTTTCCCTTCGTTTCCGGCGCAGAAGGGACAGTCCGGCTGCTTCTCATTCTGCGGCGGAACCAAGGGGAGAAACTCATCCGGCCGCTTGGCCCGCTCGGTTGAGATGATCACCCACCGCCCCATCACGGGGTCTTTCCTCAATTCCGGCATAGACTTGCTATTATACCGGAGAAGATTAGGTCAGTACAGGCCCTCGACGGACTGAATCACCTTAGGGGTAAGCGACTGATTGGCTAGTGTGGTGTCCCTAACGCTTCTTTACATTTGGAGATCTTGGTCATAATGCGCTCCACCGAAGCGCTCCAAACAAAAACTTTCGGATTCTGATTGTGCGTATGAATATAGCTTGCGATGGCGGCAACAAGTTCCG
>JACQCH010000027.1 GCA_016201735.1 Candidatus Omnitrophota bacterium | reverse complement strand
GAGCCCTTTGGGCATCTGACACAAACTTCCCCTGGGGTGAAGGTTCTGCAAAGGCCGTTTCGCTCATCACATTATACCTGTTCCCGTCGAGAAAATTGGAGCACTTGACGCGAAGATGCCGAAATTCACGGGTTTTTCAGGATGAATCCTCCCTGGCAGACAATCCCCCAGATGGTCTTCGCTCAGGCGAAGCGGTTGGGGGACCGGACGGCCCTGCGGGCAAAGCGGTCCGGAATCTACCGGGACATCTCTTGGAATGAACTTCAAAGTCATGTCCGAAAGTTGGCCTTAAGTTTGATTGATCTGGGGGTTCATCCGCAGGACCGGGTGGGGCTCTTGTCCGAAAATCGGCCCGAATGGGCCTTCGCCGATTTAGGGATCCTGGCCGCGGGCGCCGTGACGGTCCCGATCTACACCACGCTGACGGCGGAAGAGATCGAGTACATCCTGCAAAACGCGCAGGCCCGCCTGCTGTTCGTCTCCAGTCCGGAATTGATGACGAAGGTGCTGCCCCTCCAGTTGAAGATGGATCTTAAAGTGGTTCTGTTCGACGCCCCCTATCGGGTCGCCGGCCCTCGGGTCTGGTGGCTCGGCGAACTGATTGGCCTCGGAGAAACGGCCGGCCCCAAGGTGAGAGAAGAACTGGAGAGCCGTCTTGCAAACAGCCGGCCAGAGGATGTGGTATCGATCATCTACACCTCCGGGACCACCGGTCACCCTAAGGGGGTGATGCTCACCCACCGGAATTTCTTGTCGAACTGCGCCGCCATCGCAGAAGTGCTTCCCATCACCGAAAAAGATTCCACCCTCTCTTTTCTCCCCTTGAGCCATGTGTTCGAACGGTGCGCCGGCTATTACTTCGTCCTCTCCGTCGGAGGATCCGTGGCGTACGCGGAAAATATGGAGACGGTCCCGACGAATCTTCTGGAGATTAAGCCGACGATCCTGACCGCCGTCCCCCGTTTTTACGAAAAGATGCATGAACGGGTCCAGGAATCGGTCCGGGCCGCCTCCGTCCTGAAGCGGTGGATCTTCCATTGGGCGGTCCGGGTGGAACGGGGGAGCCCCCTCTACGGGCTCGCGGATCATCTGGTGTTTTCCAAATTGAGGGCCCGATTAGGAGGGCGCCTCCGGTTCTGCATCTCGGGAAGCGCTCCTCTTTCCAAAGAGCTGTCCGAATTCTTTTACCGGGCCGGGGTCCTGATCCTGGAAGGATACGGGCTGACGGAAACCTCTCCCGTCATCACGGCGAACCGGCCGGAGAAGTTCCGGTTCGGCTCGGTGGGCCTGCCCCTTCCCGGGGTCGAGGTCCGGATCGCCGAGGATGGGGAGATCCTGACGCGGGGCCCCCACGTGATGAAGGGTTATTTCAATAACCCGGAAGCCACCGCCGAGGCGATCGATTCCGACGGCTGGTTCCACACCGGGGACATTGGGAATTTAAGTCCCGAGGGGTTCTTAACCATCACGGACCGGAAGAAGGATATGATCAAGACCTCCGGCGGGAAAATGGTGGCGCCGCAAAATCTGGAGAACGCCCTGAAATCCGATCCCTTGATCGCCGACTGCGTGGTGATCGGCGACCGCCGCAAATACATCAGCGCCTTGATCGTGCCGGCCGAATCGATCCTCCACCATCCTGAAGCCGAAAAGATGGTTCAGGAACGGATCGACCGATTAAATGAGAAGCTGGCTTCCTTCGAGCAGATCAAGAAATTCACCCTCCTGCCGGAGCCGTTTTCCCTCCAAGCCGGAGAGTTGACTCCGACCTTGAAGGTTAAGCGCCGCGTCGTCGCGGAGAAATATTCCGCCCAAATCGAATCGATGTATTTCGAATAAAAGCTCGGCTAATTTCCAGACGATCCACTGACTCCTTCCAATTGCTTCCCAGCTCTTCTGTATCTCTATTAAGGGGTCATACCGTACCTTAAAAATCCGAGGTCTTTGAGGTCTGACGTTCCCTTGACAAAGGAAATCTATCCGGATAAAATACCCTGTATGGGTAAAATAACAGGGAGGCTTTTTGAGGTCCGCCTGCCCCCGCAGAGATCCGCTTTTCTCTGGGGGCCGCGCAGGGTGGGCAAAAGCTATTGGATTTCGCATCACTTTCTCCCTCAGCAGAAAGAAGCCGTGCTCCTCGATTTCCTGAAGACGGACGTTTTTTCAGAATACGCCTCCCGGCCTGCGCTCCTGCGGGAACGATATCAGAACCATAAGGGGCCGGTGGTGATCGATGAGGTCCAGAAAATTCCCCAGATTCTGGATGAAGTCCATTGGCTGATCGAAAACCGGAAGCTTTCCTTTCTTTTAACGGGATCCAGCGCCCGGAAGCTACGCCGGGGCCATGCCAATTTGCTGGCGGGCCGGGCCTGGCGGAAAACCATGGTTCCCCTCTCCTGCCAGGAAGTGGATGAAATGGACATCGAGCGAGTGATGATTTCCGGGATGCTGCCTCCCCACTATCTCTCGCCAAACCCGGTGGAAGAGCTGCGCGGTTACGTGGCGGATTATCTAAAGGAAGAGATTGTGGCGGAATCCTTAACGCAGAATATTCCGGCCTTCGCGGAGTTCCTCCGCGTGGCGGCGCTGTCCAGCAGCGAGCTGATCAACTACGTGAACATCGCCCGAGAAACGGGCGTCTCGCACAAGGTGGTTCGGACCTATTTCCAAATTCTGGAGGATACCCATCTGGGATTCCGGATCGCCCCCTGGAAGAAGTCGAGAACCCGGAGAATGATCCTGACGGAGAAATTTTATCTCTTCGATGTCGGGGTGGCGAATTACCTTGCCAGGCGACAGCCCCGTTTGGGCAGCTCCGAGTTCGGCAAATCGTTTGAGCATTACGTTCTCATGGAGCTGATGGCCTACCAAGCGTATCGGAATCCGGAGTTGGCTGTCACCTTTTGGAGAACGAGCGCCGGCCAGGAGGTCGATTTTATCGTGGGGGATAAGGAGCTGGCCGTGGCGATCAAGGGATCCTCCCGAGCGCACGAAGGAGACATCCGTTCTTTAAAAGCGCTCCAGGAGGACGGCCCGGTCAAACGATGCGTGGTGGTCTGTTTGGAGAAAGAGCCCCGGCAGATCGAGAAGGGCATCGAGATTCTTCCATGGCGGATGTTCCTGGATCGACTGTGGGCCGGCCAGTTTTTTTAACTTTAATGATAAAATGTAACGCTGTGCTGCGCCAATGAACCCAGCGGAAAATTTCCTGAAAACGGCGGACGGCCTGCGGCTGTTTACCCGCAGATGGGAAGTTTCCAATCCACGGCCCTTCTGCCTCCTGGTCCACGGCTTGGGGGAACACAGCGGCCGGTATGAGGCGTTGGCAAAAGAGCTGAATCGGCGCGGGATCGCTGTCTGGTCGATGGACAACCGGGGCCACGGCCGCTCCGAGGGCCTCCGGGGGGACTGCCGTTCGATCAACGACTTCGTCGAGGATCTGCACTTGTTGGTCCAAGAAGCCCAACGGCAGCTTCCCGGCCCGCCGCGGCTGCTCCTCGGCCACAGCCTAGGAGGCCTGATCGCCCTCACCTACGCCGCGCAATACCCTCAAATGATCCGGGCAGTAGCCGTCTCCTCGCCCGCTTTACGGCTCGCCCATGAACCGCCAACGATCAAGCGCCTCCTCGCGGAAAACCTGGCCCGCATCCTCCCCAAAACCCCTTTGCCCAACGGGGTCAACCCCAACTTTGTATCGCGCGATCCCGAGGTAGTCGCCCATTACAAGCGGGACCCTCTCATCCACCGGGTCATCAGCGCCCGCGGCGCGATCGCCCTGCGGCAGGCGATGGCGGAATCTCCCCGGCTGGCTTCGCAGTTGAGGATCCCGATCCTGATCCTGCTGGCCGGCGACGACCGGATCTGCGATCCGCAGGCCGCCGTGGAATTCGCCGCGTCGATTCAGGCAACACCCGCGACCCTGCGGCGGTACGATGGGCTTTACCATGAGATCTTCAATGAGCCGGAACGGGGGCGGGTGATCGAAGACCTCTGCGGATGGATGGAGGAGATTTTAAGGTGAAACGGCTCCTGGCTCTGTCCCTTCCCCTGTTTCTGTTGATCCCGGCCTACCCGACGATTTCCCTGAAGCTATTTCAATGGCGGGAGCCCTGGTATCGGATCCCGCTGGAAATTTCCGGGCCGATCCAGATCCGGAAAGACCCCTACGGCTCCGGAGAGTTCGGCGCCCATCGATCCGGAAGAAGACGCCATCGAGGGCTGGATCTGACGGCCCCCATCGGAACGAATGTGTTGGCCGCGAAATCCGGAAAGGCATGGATCGGCCGAGTGCACAGCGGGATGGGCCGCTATGTTGAGATCCGGCACCCGGACGGCTGGACAACCCTCTACGCGCATCTGAAAGAAATCCGAATTCAGGACGGCCAGCCGATCCGGCGCGGGGAAATTCTCGGGACGGTAGGCAAAACCGGAAACGCCCGGCGGCGGCTGATCCAGCCGCATCTGCATTTCGAAATCTGGAATGAAGGGGGCACTCCCGTCGATCCGCTGAGCATGATGGAGGCGGCCGACACTGATGCCTAGGCCAGCGGCTCGGGGGAGAGCTTCTCAGGCCCGCTCGGGCCTCCGATTGCCTTCGAAGCCCATCCCCCGAGCCGTGGCCACTCTCTATGTTGCATCGTTACTCAGCGGGTGCGCGACGATCTATAACCCCGCCACGGAGCGGCAGGAGACGGTGCTGGACTCTTCCGTCGAGATCGCCCTGGGAAATCTGGCCCGGGCCCAGATGGGGCTGGGGTCCCTGCAGGTCGGGCGGGTCAGCCCCGATCAGTTCTCCAGGGTTCAAACGATCGGCCAGAGAATCGCCAGGGTCAGCGACCGGCAGGACGTTCCGTATCGGTTCGGAGTGATCCGGGACAAGTCGCTCAACGCCTTCACTCTCCCGGGCGGGACCATCTACGTCCATACCGGAATTCTGGACAAAGCAACGGAGGATGAGCTGGCCTGCGTCATCGCGCACGAGATCGGCCACGTCGCCGCCCGCCACGTTGCCAAACATCTCCAAGCCGATCTGGGGTTCACCGTCCTCCTGCAGTTGGCCGGCGCCGCCGGTGTGGGTGCGGAATCGGCCCGGATCGCCAACTCCCTTTATGGGCTCTTCAGTAACGGGTTCAGCCGGCAGGATGAGCTGCAGGCCGATCGGCTGGGGATCCGGTACGCGGGAAAGGCTGGTTACGATCCCCGCGGGATGATCTCTTTTTTCGAGAAGATCGAGGCGGAACATCCGGAAGGGGCCGCCGAAAAGGCTTTTGCCTGGAAGTCCACCCATCCATTGACCAGCGAGCGGATCGCCAAGGCCAAGGAGGAAATAAATCTTTGGGAAGGAATGAAATTCTGCCCGACCTGCGGGCAGGAATATCCGGCGAAGGCCCGATTTTGTGAACGGGACGGCACTCCTTTAAGAAAGAAAGGGAAATAAAATGTTTCGGCTGGCGGCCCTCTGGGCTGTTTTTGTAGCGGGGTTGGTTCTGGCGGTCATCCTGCGGGAAGAACGGCTGGCGAGTCAGGGAAAGATTCCGTTGGGACGCCTGCGGCGGCTCTGGTTCAAGAAGGATCGGCGGCGCGCTCCCCGCTTTCGTGTGGACTGGGCGATCCGGTATCAACGGCTCCCTTCTTCCGAAACAAACCACGCCAAAAGCCGGGACCTAAGCACCACGGGGGTTTCAATGGTTGTTCCGGAACAATTAGCGGTGGGAACCCTGATCCAGGTGAATCTGACGCTGCCGGACCAGCCAATTCCATGCGCGGTCACGGGGCAAGTGGTCTGGAGCAAGGAACTGTCTTCCGCCCGACAACGGCTTTTCGCCGTGGGGGTTCAGTTCCAGGGGCTCGATCCCAAGATCCAGAAACAATTGGCCGATGCCCTTGGAACCAAACCATAGGATGAGCAAGGAATCCGACGCGAAGAGGTACGCCCGTTTAAGAAGAGGGCTCTGGTTCGCCGATCTGCTGCTCGGCGTTCTTCTGCTGGGGCTCTGGGTCTTTAGCGGCGCCGCTGTCTTCTATCGAGATTGGGTTGTCTCTCACCTTCATGGCTGGCCCCTTCAAGTGGGAGTTTACATCGGATCTCTCGGCGCGGGGATGTCCCTCGTCGCGTTTCCGCTGGACTGGATCCGGGATTTCTGGCTGGAGCACCGATTCGGCCTGTCCACCCTCACGTTTCCCCGATGGATGCTGGACCAGGCAAAACAATGGCTCCTCGGCGGCCTCTTGGGTTTGGCCGTCGTGGAAGGGTTGTCCGCCCTGCTCCGGTTCGCTCCGGAAAACTGGTGGGGATGGGCCGCCTTTTTCTGGCTGGGCTGGTCGATCCTTTTAACCCGGGTCGCCCCGACGTGGCTGATTCCTATTTTCTACCGGCAGACCCCTCTGAAAGAGGCCGCTCTCAAACAACGGCTGGAATCTCTTTTGAATCGCTGCCAAACCCGGGTGCGGGGGATCTTTGAAGTGAATTTAAGCCGGACCACCCGCAAGGCCAACGCATGCCTCTGCGGGCTGGGGAAGAGCCGCCGGGTTTTAATCAGCGATACCCTGCTTAAGGGTCATCCCCCCGAGGAAGTGGAGGTGATCTTGGCGCATGAGGTGGGACACCTCCACCTTCATCACATGGGGATTCTGATCGGGGCAAGCGGGCTGGCCACCGGCGCCCTCTGTTTTCTCGCCGATCGAGGGATTCGATTTCTGCTGGGACCTTTGTCCTTGACCGGGCTTGACGATCTGGCGGCACTTCCCCTGCTGGGCCTTTTGTTCACGGGCTTAAGTTTGGTCTGGATGCCGTTCATCAACGGTCTGTCCAGAATCTTGGAGGCCCAGGCGGACCGGTACGCGCTGGATCAAACCGGCAACCCGCGGGCCTTCGCCACCGCCATGCGCCGGCTGGCCGAGAGAAATCTGGCGGAGGCCTCGCCGCCCAAATGGGTCGAGTGGCTCCTTTACGACCATCCCTCGATCGCCAAACGGATCGCCATGGCGGAAGGAGCCGATGCCTGACTGCATCTTCTGTAAGATCGCCGAAAAACAGATCCCGGCGAAGATCGCCTATGAGGACAAGGATCTCGTCGCGTTTCACGACATCAACCCGCAGGCGCCGGTCCACATCCAAATCATCCCGAAGAAACATATCGCCCGGGTCTCGGAGCTGACCCCGGAAACGGCGCCGGTCGTCAGTCAACTCGTCTTGGCGGCTAACCGGCTCGCCGATCGGTTGGGAATCGCTGAGCCGGGATACCGGCTGGTCATCAACTGCAATCCCGGAGCCGGGCAGTCGGTCTACCACCTGCACCTGCATCTTTTGGGCGGGCGAGCAATGAAATGGCCGCCGGGATGACTCAACGGCTATTCGATGTGGTGGTGATTGGGGCCGGTCCCGCCGGATCGGTCTGCGCGACCTTAACCGCGAAGGCGGGACTTTCCACCCTTCTCCTCGAGGAACATGAGGAGGCGGGCCTTTTCGTCAACTGCACCGGGATCATCGGAGCTGAGGCGTTCTCTAAATTAAATTTGCCCACCGAGCCGATCTTGGGATCTCTCCAGCGGATCCGATTCTTCGCTCCGTCAGGACGCTGCTTCCGGTACAATCCCGGCGAACCGCTGGCCCACGTGGTGAGCCGCCACCGGTTCGATAAGGCCCTGGCAGATCTGGCTCACGGCCAGGGAGCTTTCTGCCGGTTCGGATATCACGCCCGGCTGATCCGGGTCGATTCGGATGCGGTGGAGCTGCGGCAGCGGGAGGAAGATACCCATCCGATCCGGGCCAAGGCGGCAGTCATTGCCACGGGGTTCGGTTCCAACCTGGCCTCGCAGGTCGGGCTTCCCGGAATTCAGAAAACCGTCTACGGCGCCCAGGCCGAGTTGGAGATGGAAGGGGTCGAGGAAGTGGAGATTTATCTGGGGCGGGAGATTGCTCCCGAAGCGTTTGCCTGGGTCGTGCCTCTCGAGCCGGGTCGGGCCCGGGTGGGTCTGACGGCGGCCAGGGAAGCTCCTCTCTATTTCCAAAATTTCCTGAAACACCCCTCTCTTCGGAACCGGATCAAAACGAAACAACCTAAGATGCTGCTCAGCCCGATCCCGATCGAACCGATCCATCGCAGCGTGACCGACCGGGTCCTCGTCGTCGGAGAGGCCGCCGGACAGGTCAAGACCACGACTCAAGGAGGGATCTATTACGGGATGCTCTGCGCGGCGATGGCCGCCCAAACTCTTGAAGAAGCGGCGGGAAAGAACGATTTCCGGGCCCGGATGCTGCGCCGATATGAGCGGGCCTGGCGGCAGGCGATCGGCCAGGAATTGAAAACCGGTCTGCAGTTGAGACAGCTCTTTGGCCGGTTAAGCGACGCTCAGATCGATGCGATGGTGGAACTGGGCACCCGTGATGATATCATAGGGCTGGTGAAGCGCTTAGCGCAGTTCGATTGGCACCGAAAACTGATCGAAACCAGTCTAAAACTTCCCGCGCTGCAGGAAGTAGCTCGGACAGGGCTCTGGTAGGGAGGGGTGCCGATGTTCCCTTTTCGCTTGAAGGGATTTAAATGCGAGAACACCCGCCAGTACCCGCGGTTGCCGGCGGCTTGGCCGATGAAATGCCGGGTGGTGGAACCCCGGCCGGGGGCGGAGGTCCTTCTTTCGACTGAAGATGTCAGCGCTGGAGGAACCGCGGTGCTGGTCCGAGATCCTATTCCGGCGGGCAGCCGGCTGGCGGTGGAGATCCATGTGCCCCCTTTGAACCGGACGATCTCGACGGGCGCCGAGGTGGTCCGATGCCTGCCGAAACCCCGAGAGGGATTCGAGGTGGGCCTGCGCTTCCGAGAAATTTCTGCTCAGGATCGGGAAGATTTGGAGGGGGTGATCGAGCAGTTTTTCAGCCCGAGCGAACGGACCCGTCAGCGGGGGATCTATTGGCGCCAAATCAATTGACCCCGCCCCTGCCGAATCTGCGCCGTCGAATGGCGCAGCGAGGAAAAGGGTCGGGATTCGACGACGCTCATGCCGAGCGACGGCTCGGCATGACGAAGAAGTATCTGCCTCTTCGTAAATTCGGAGGGGCGGGGTGACCCGGCGCCTGCCGTTCATGCTGAGCCCGTCGAAGCATGAACGGGAACGACTCGGCCGTTCGTCCTTCGACAAGCTCAGGACGAACGGCGATGCCGCAAAACTTATCGCGCTTGCCTTAAGTCTGATTTCCCTGTTTTTGGGGAGTTCGCAGGCCTGGGGAGTGGAGCGGTCTCCTATTCCGACGGTGGAGATCGACGATCTCCCGCATGAGGCGGATGCGTCCCGGACGTTGCTGGATTACCTGCGGGAGCGGACGCAGTTGGGGATCGGCTACCGGGAGACTTACAACGACAACTTGTTCCTCCAGGATAATAATAAGCAGGATGATTGGATTAGTGAGTCGGAAGCGGAGATCCTGTTCGCCGATCCGAAAGGGGCTCTTTTGTACGGGATCGACTACGAGATAAACGATTTCTACTACGTCAACACTCGGGTCAATTGGATCAACCACGACCTCCGGGTTTTCGCCGATCTGGACCAAAAAACTCGTCTCCATTACCGGCTCGATTCCCATTTGAGGACGGCACACGGTCTTGTCTTTGGAGCATCCCAAGAAGGAGTCGACATCGTGCGGCGAAGCGCCGCTGCGGGCGTTCAGGCCTCGATGGAATACATCGAGATCGGGCGAATCACCTATGCCTTAAATAACACGAACTCTCTCGTTCCGGCGATTCAATACAAAATCTACGATGATCGGAGCGCGAATGACACCGATACCGATCGGAGAGACCTGCTGGCGACCTTGGATATGGACCATGATTTGAGACCCGGCTGGCTCGTCTTCACAGGACTCTCCTTTAATGACGTGACAATCCCAAAAAACCGATCCAAGGATTCCCATGAATCGGGGGGGCGTTTGGGGACCCGCTATACGCTGACGGAGATTTCCGAGCTTGAGGCGACTTTAACGCTCGGACGCCGGGAGTTTAAAAACGGGTTTTCCCCCACCAGCATCACCTTCGATGGAAAGTGGAAATACAAGCCGGGTCCCCGGACAACCCTTAATCTGGGGTTTTTCGACGGAAACGTCCCCTCTTTCTCATCGGACCGGCTCCAATTCCACAGCACCCGGCCTTCCGGCGAACTGATCTATGAACTGAGCCCCCGGACCAAACTAAACCTGGGAGCCAACTACGAACGCCAACAAGCCAAAGGGGGCCAGGTGTTATCCGGAAGCCAGCTTAAAGCCAGCCGGTACGGGCTCACCGCCGGAATCGAGTGGCAGGTTCGGGAACAGATGAAAGTCACTTTGGACTATAAGTTCAACCGATCGAGAACCAGTGACTACACTAACCAAATTTGGGCTCTTGGCTTTGAAGCGGAACTGTGAGAGCTGCGTAGGTGCCGCGGGGCGCCCCTGCGGGGCCCCTCCGCCCGGTGTGGATCCTCCCCTTCGGGGCATCCCCCCGGCACCTACGGTTCTCTGCTTCGGACTGCTGATCGCGGCCGGCTGCGGGCCGTCGATTCAGGCGGTCACCCACGGTCATGTTCCCGTTTCTGCTTCGGGGCAGGTCCTCTCGGCCAATGAGGTGGCCAATGAGATCTATCACCTGCGCTCCGGCGACGAGCTGGACATCTCCATCTGGGGCCGGGAAAACCTCAACAAACGGATCCCGATCCGGGAGGATGGAACCTTCCTGTTCCCTCCCGTGGGACTGATAAAAGCAGAAGGCCGCTCCCTCCGGGAGGTAGAACAGCAGATCCAGGAACGTTTGAGCCAGTCCGTTCCATTGACTCCGGAGCAGGAGAGCCCAACGGAACCTTCCGCTCCGGGGCGGGTCCTCTCCACCCGGGAGATTCCGAATGAGGTGTATCATTTGCGGGTTGGAGATGAGTTGGACATCTCGGTCTGGAATCAACCGGATCTAAACAAAAAGGCCCTGATCCGGGAGGACGGAACCTTTTCATTTCCATTGGTCGGAAGCATCCAGGGGGCAGGACGGGCCCTGCAGGAGGTAGAAAAGGAGGTCCAGGAACGGCTGGACAAGGATTACCTGGTCAACCCCCAGGTGACCGTTCAGCTCTCCGGAGCGAAATTCTCGGTGCTCGGAGAGGTAGAGCGGCCCGGCTGGTACGAGATGGCCGGCACGGTGGATCTTCTGACCGCCTTGAGCCAGGCGGGGGGATTGACCAAGTTCGGGTCCAACCAGGTCGAGGTCATCCGGGGTTCCGGGAAAGAAAAGGTGACGATCCAAGCCCACGTGGACCAGATCTTCAAAGGCACAGAACCCAACATGATGCTGTCTCCTCGGGACACCATCTATGTCCGGGGAAATCCGGCGGAAACAATGCAGGTGACGGTCCGGCTGTACGGCGCGAAGTTCTCCGTCCTCGGAGATGTGGAACGGCCCGGGGCCTACCTGATGGAAGGACCGGTGGATCTTTTAACCGCCTTAAGCCAAGCGGGGGGAATCACTAAGTTCGGGTCCAACCATGTGGAGATCATCCGAGGGGATCAGCAGAAAAAGATGTCGATTCGAATCCATATGGATCGGGTCATCGTGGGGAAAGAACCGAATGTGGCGATCCTTCCCCACGATACGATCTACGTCCGGAGGCGGCTGTTTTAGCTATCTCACGAATAGTCGGCATCGTCATTTCGAGGCCGCCAGGCCGAGAAATCTCGCCTTTAAAAACGGGATCTCTCGTCGCTCCGCTCCTCGAGATGACATGGATGAGACTGGTCCTGGTTTTAGGATTCATCATGGCGGCCGCTCCTCTTCAGGCGGAGACGCTGTATTCCGACACGCCCCAGAGCACCTACTCTTCCAATCCTTATTCCGTCGAATCCGGATCCCCCTTGATGACCCGCCTGGAACATCTCCTGCCGGTCTTCGTGCAGGTATTCGATGAACGGCTGGCCCTCTTGATCGAGGCGGTCGGCGAGGATCATCTCACCCGGAAATACAGCGAACAGGAATTCGAAGAGATGGTCGTTCAGCGGGTGCGGGAGATGCTGCCGGGACAACTGAACGACATCACGGTCAAGATCCACCCGGACGGCATGGTCGGGAAAGGAACGGCCCGCCTGGAGTCCCGATCCATTCCGGTCCAGGTGCGAGCCGGGGTGACCGTGGTGAGTGACCGGATTCATCTGTTCTTCCAGGAGGTCCGAATCGGAAATCAAACGGCTCCCGACGAAGTCCGAAGCCTGCTGGAAACCCGCGTCAACGAGAAGCTCGACCGGCTGCGGCTGCTTCTCAAAGTCAAGTCGGTGAATTTAGGCGAGGGCTGGGCTCTTCTTTCGGTGGAGCTGAATAATGCGGCGTGAAGCGATCCGCCCCTTCATCCAATTTCTGGGGCGCTGGGTTTTCCTGCTTCGGATCCCGATCGCCTTAATCGGGATCGGCCTGTTCCTGGCCGGATACAACCGGTTTATCCTCGACACCAACCTTCAAAACTTGAAAACATCCCTGTCGGCCTTGAACAAAGCCGTCGGGGTAAGCCAGGCCGAGGCCGTTCTGCTTCTCGTGGATCAAACCCTGGTGGCGGAGATGGCGAAGGAGGAGATCCATCTCAAGGATCTGGCCTCCCTCCAGTACACCCAAGGGACCCTCGCATCGGGGCAGCTCCAACGTCCTGTGGAAGATGCGCGGCTCATCATGGAATCCTTGACGGAGGATCGAGCCTCGGCCCGGTCCGGCTTTTTGACGACCCTGGACGGGATTGTCACCGGAATACAGGGGTTTTCCCGGGGGATCACTTTCTTCCCTCGGCGGATTTTCACGGGGGGCTCTTCCCAATTGACGAACGACCCTCTTCTTCCGAAGGCCGCCCGTTCGGAACGGTTGGGGATGTTCAAGGAGGCGGTAACGGTTTATGAAAAGCTTCTGAAGGATTATCCGAATGACGTCGGCCGCAGCGGCTTGAGACTGCGGCTCGGGTATCTCCATCAGCGGACCGGCGCCTTTGATGAGGCGGAACGGCTGTACCGGCAGGTGTTGGCCCAAGCGCTGGACCCGAACGAGGCCCAGGTCGCCCACCAAATGTTGGGGAATCTCACTCAGGCCCGAAAACAAACCGGCAGGGCCAAGGTTTTAGAGCAGCGCCTCTCGACGATCAAATGGGGGCCGGAACGCCAACAGGTTGCCTTTGAACTGGGGCTGGTCTCGATCCGCCTCTATGCGATCGACAAGGCGGCCAAGGCATTCCACGAAGCCCGATTGGCGGTCCCGGATGGAGATTTGGCTCTGCCCGCCCTGTTCAAGGAGGCCTGGTGCTTGAAAACCTTGGGACAATTTGAAGAGGCCTTGAACGGATTCCAGGAGGTGATTCACCGGGATCCGAAATCTCCCTGGGCCTGGGCGGCGCGGCATCAGGTCGCCGAAACCTATCGGGCCTCGGGGGATCTTCAGACCGCCGGGCTCCTTTACGATCGGATTTCCTGGGAGAGCCAGGACGACGCGTTTGCCGCTGTTCTCCACACGGAGGCCGGATCGGTCTACCGCTACGATCTAAACGACCCGGTGAAAGCCCAGCTTCACTTCCAGGAACTGCTGAGCCATTTCCCCGCCAGCCCTTTCAGCGACATGGAGCAAAAGCTGTATCAAGCCGAGCGGGAAAAGGGAATCTTCATCGCTCTTCTGGCTCTTCCCTCAACGCCTGTTCTTCCTCGGCCAGCAGCGGCCCTCCCCAAAGAAACTTCTCAGCCCTCCTTGGAGAAAGGGTCCCTCCTGCTGGGGTGGCTGGAAAAATTCCTACCCCTGTTTGTGGAGGTGTTCGAGGAACGGCTGGCCGGCTACATGAAATCGGCCAATCGGCATGAGATGACCCGGAAATACACCGACGCGGAATTCAAAGAGTTGGTGGTCCGCCGCGTCCGAGCAAAATTCCCCGGGCAGATCACGGAGGTGGACACCAAAATCCATCCGGATGGATTCGTCGGGTACGGAACGGTCCACTTAGGGCCTTTCACGTTTCCCGTCGAAGCCCGGATCGGGATCACGGTCGTGGAGGAGCGGCCTCACGCTCTGATCCATGAAGTGAAGGTGGGGAATTTGTCCCTTCCAAAGATACTCCTCGGAGCCCTGGAGGAGAAGGTTAACCAATCGGTCCGCCAACAGCAGCAGCTTTTGAAGATTAAGAAATATGAACTGAAGGAGGGCTACGCGGATATCTCCGTGGAGCTGGTGGAAAAGAAATAGGGGGTGGGGTGATCTGGTGCCGATCGGGAGGGAAACGCCTGTTCGATTTTTTTCTGGCCGGCGCGGGACTGCTGGTCTTTGGGATCCCGATGGCTGGGATGGCTTGGGGAATTTATCGGGAGCTGAGATGCTCCCCATTCTTCCGACAAATCCGGATCGGAATCCGGGGGAGAGAATTTCAAATTCTGAAGTTTCGGACGATGACCGCCCAGGGGAAGAGCCCTCCCTTCTGCCGCTGGATGCGGGCAACCGCCATGGATGAACTGCCGCAGCTCATTCATATCCTCAAAGGAGAGATGAGTTTTGTGGGGCCGCGCCCCCTGATCCCGGAGGATCTTCAGAAATTGGGGCGGGTTCCAAACGGTCAGCGCCGCTTCTTACTGCGCCCCGGATTGGCCGGATTGGCCCAGCTCTACGGCGGGAAATTCCCAGGGCTCGCGGAGCGGATCAAGTGGGACCTGGCTTACGTGAAGCGCTGTTCCCTTCGATTGGATCTCTGGATCTTGTTCCAATCACTCGCGGTGACACTCCGGAGCCGATGGGAAAGAAAGGATTCTAAATAATGGCTTCTCGAGTAGAAGTCGAGTGGCAGCCGGAAGACTATTTAAGAGCCCTCTGGCTCCATCGGTGGTTCATCGGCTTAACCGCGCTGATTCTGGGAGGATTTACCGCCCTCTTTATGATTCAGCAGCCCAACATCTATCAGGCCTCGGCTCGGGTCCTCCTTCAGGCCCAGGCCCCTCAACTGGTTCGATTCCAGGAAGTCGCCCCGCTTTCCGGCGGCTGGATTCAAGGATTCCTTCAGACCGAGTATCGGGTGATCGCAAGCCGGGCGGTTTCCTCCCGGGTTATCCAAGAACTTCATTTGGCCGCCTTTCCTCCCTTCTCCTCTTCCCGGGATCCGGCCAAGGCCCTTCAGGAAATGCTCCTCGTCGAGCCGGTGCGGGGAACCGCGATGGTCGATATCCGGATCTCCGGCCTGAAACCGGAACTGGTCGCCCGAATCGCCAACGCGGTGGCCGAGAGTTACGCCCGGATGAATATGGAACGCCGCCAGGAGACGACGGCCGGAGGCATTCAGTGGCTCCGGGACGAGGTGGCCAAGATGGAGGATAAAATGCACTCCGCCCAGTTGGCCCTCCAGGCGTTCCTGGAGCAGAACGGCACGGTCGATATGGGAACCGAGCAGCAAAATTCGATCCTCCAACGGATCCAGGCCCTGAACGCGGCGATCACCCAGACCCGGAAGGACCGGATCGAGGCGGAGACGAAATACCGGGAGAAACATCCGACCCTCCTGGAACTCCAAGCCAAGGAACGGGAACTCCAATTGGCTCTCTACGACCAGGAACAGAAGGCCCTGGAGGCGAGCCGTCTCTCCATCCAATACGGGGGTCTTTCAAGGGAGTCCAAAACCAGCGAAGAGATCTACAACGTCCTGTTGACCCGCCTGAAGGAACTTTCCGTCCAGGAAGGTCTGAGGAGCAACAACATCCAGGTGGTGGACTACGCCCTTGTTCCGGAAGCACCGATCGGCCCACCCCGAATAAGAATCATCCTGATCGCTGTTCTCCTGGGCTTGGGCTTAGGCGGGGGGTTGAGCATCCTTCGGGAGAAACTCACCAAGACCTTCCAGACCCGGCGGGATTTCGAGCGCCTGATGGAGATCCCGTTCTTAGGACACGTCCCGCTCATCCGGATGGGCGCGGGGACGGATGTTATCCGCCTCACCGACCACCATTCCCCTATTGGCGAGTCGATCCGGTCCATTCGCACCACCCTGCAGTTCCTTTTGCCAGCCGACCAGCCCCACGCCCTGCTCGTCACGAGCGCCCTGCCGGAGGAAGGGAAATCGATGCTCTGCGTCAACCTGGCCGCCGCGTTTCAAGAACTGGGCCGCAAGGTGCTGATCATCGATGGGGATCTGCGCCGGCCGAACCTTCACAAGCTTCTGCATCTGAATCTGGAGCCGGGCTTAAGCGAGTACCTGCAGGACAAGGCCGCCCTGGAGGATTTGGTGCAGAGCTCCCCTCTCTTGAACGGAGTTTCCATCGTTTCCGCAGGGATGTCTCCCCCTCAACCAACGGATCTCTTGAGCAGTTCCAAGCTCCGGGCCCTTATGGAGGGCTGGAAAAAGGAATATCAATATTTGCTGATCGATGCCTCCCCGGTTCTGGTGGCGGCGGATGCCTCTGTTCTGGCGACCCTCACCGATGGGGTGATCTTCGTGCTCCGGGCGGGCCGCACGCACGGGGAGGTGGCCTTAGCCGGCAAGCAGCGCTTGATCGACGTCGGCGCCCGAATCATCGGGGGAATCTTGAACGGGGCCCGGCTGGAACTGGAGCGGGGCTACCGGTATTACTACTATTACCATCGCGACCGAGAAAGCAAACGCGCCCGACGCTAAGCAGATCCTGAAATGCTGCAGATCGGAACTGGAAAAGGAAGGGGCCGCCGCGCATTAGGATACATCGTCTTCCTGACGGCCGCCTGGATCGCCTTATCGGCCGTCAGCCTCCACCGGCTGCCGGCCGGCGAGTTTTTCTGGCTCACCCTCCTCTACATTTCCTGCAGTCTCCCCACCGTTCTGTTCGCTGGAGGTCACCCTTTCCGAATCCCCCTCATGCCCATGTGGGGATTGGTATATTTCGTCATGTTCGGAATGCCGATGCTCAGTGAGGATTTCCTCAATGGGTTGGATTTTCTTGTCCCGGAGACCGCCGTGGTTAATGCCTTGCGGCTTGCGGCATTAGGGGCAGGCACATGCCTTCTCACCTTCTATACTCCCTTAGGCCGATGGGTTGAACGGGTCGTTCCAAGAATCAAAGCACCCTGGGATCCAGACCGAGCTCCACTCTTAGGCATGCTTCTGACGACCGTGGGACTGGGAACCCACTATTACACCCTTGTTTTTTCTCCCCCTCCTTCCCTCGCCCAATTCCTGTCTATCGTCTCTCAACTAGCAACGATAGGAATCGTCACTCTGTTCCTTCTCCAGTTGAGGGGTCGATTATCTTTGATCTTGAAACTGTTTATTTGGGGGCTGGCAATCCCTCTGGAATTCCTGATAAGTTTGGGAACGGGTTTTATCTATGAAGTCATTCGATCCCTGGCGCCATTGCTGTTTTGCTACGCCGCGGAACGACGAAGGATCCCCTGGCAAGCGCTGGCGATCGGAATCCTTTGCCTTCTGCCTTTGGCCGGCAGTGTGAAGCAGGAATTTCGGTCGATTGCGTGGTATGGAGAAAGCGGGGATATTGATGTCCCAAGTTCGCCCATTCAACGCGGACTTGCTTTTGTTGGGCTGGCAACCAAACAGATGGGAGAAGGAAGAGGTGAGGCCTATTCTGCCTCTATGGAATCCGCAAAATCCCGCATCGGTCATTTGGGTGTCTTTATGATCACTATGGAGATGACGCCTACGATGATTCCGTTTTGGAAAGGAGAGACCTACTTCGACCTCTTCTGGGCATTGGCTCCTCGAATCCTGTTTCCGGGAAAACCGACGAAGACTGTTGGGCAGGCTTTTGGACATCGCTATAATCTTCTGGATCTGGAAGATGAGTCAACTTCATTCAACTTGCCGCACCAAGTCATTGAGCCGTACGTCAACTTCGGCTCCCTCGGTGTTATCCTTGGAATGGCAATTGTCGGCTGGATTTACCGGGCTCTCATAGTTTTGTTGGGGCACCCAGAGGCTGGCGAACGTGGAACCATCATCGGGTGCACCCTCTTCTCAAATATGCTGATTATTGAGAACAGTTTTTCGCTCGCGTTCGGAGGACTGGTGTACTATCTGCTCATCATGTATTTCTTCATCCGGTTCCTTCAGCCGCGTTCCTTGGAAACCCTTCCATCGGTTCAACCGTCATGACTCTTTCCATTACCGCCATCATCCTAACACTCGATGAAGAACTGAACCTGCCCCATTGCTTAAAATCTTTAGAGGGGTGGTGTCGTGAAGTCTTCATCGTAGACTCCGGCAGCTCCGATGGGACGCTTCCCATCGCAAGGGCCCATGGAGCCGCTGTCATTCAACATCCCTTTGAAACCCACGCCAAGCAATGGAACTGGGCGTTGAAAACTCTTCCCATCACGGGCGAGTGGGTCCTCGCGCTCGATGCAGACCAACGGGTCACGCCGGAACTCAAGGAGGAGATCCTCTCTTCGCTGCCCAAATCCTCTCTGGAAATCAAAGGATATTATCTCCCCCGAAAGCAGATTTTCCGAGGGAAGTGGATCCGTCACGGCGGGTACTGGCCGAAGTATCTGTTGAAGTTGTTCCGCCGAGGCTGTGGCTGGTCGGATGAACAGGAGTTGGTGGATTTCCGATTCTATGTCGATGGGGAAACGCGGCGTTTAAGATACCCCATCCTAGAGCAGAACCGGAAAGAAGACCAAATTACCTTTTGGCTGCAGAAACATTTGCGTTACATCGAGCTCCAAGCACAGGAAGAGCACCATCGCCGACACCATCGGATTCCATGGACAATAAAACCTCTGCTTTGGGGTACCCCTGACCAACAGGTTCTTTGGTTGAAAAATCTTTGGTATCGGCTGCCTCTTTACGTGCGTCCCTTTCTCTATTTTATTTACCGCTTCGTCTTCCGCCTCGGAGTTCTGGATGGACCTGAGGGAATATTGTTCCACTTCCTCCAAGGATTCTGGCTGCGCCTGATGATCGATGTCCGGCTGGGAGAGCTGGAGCGGGAGGCTGGCCGCGGCCAATGATCTCTGAGTGGACGCCGGAAGCCTGGGCAGCTTATTGTTCCGCCAATCTAGCCAGAAAATTAAAAGCGCAACGAGACCGAGAGCTTCTACGTGAAATGCTAAATTCTTATTCGATGGGAAAGCTTCTTGAAGCTGGATGCGGGTACGGCCGCCTGACCCCTCTAATGAAGGCCGCTTCCCCATTGATTCTATTGGACCGGGAGATCCGCATGGTCAAGGCGGTCCAAGATGGGATCGATAAAAATGGGAGGGGGGTAGTCGCTGATCTTGCCTATCCGCCATTCCAAGATGCCGCGTTCGACACAGTGGCCTGCATAGGAGTACTGATGCATGTCCCAGACCCTTCTCGAGCGATCGACCAGCTCGCCGCCAAGGTCAAACCCGGTGGCAGATTCTTATTGAGTTGGAACAACCGATGGTCCCCCTGGTCCATCGTCTTGAATTTATGGGGTTCCCGTTCCGGCGCCCTTCGTCAATCTTTTCTTGGAACCAAGGCCGTGTGTCGTCAACTCCAACGTCTTGGATTCACGGTCAAGATGATCCGAGGAGATTCCCTCATCCCGCTGGCCGCAACCCTCCCATTCACCAACCGATCGTTATGGCCTGCATGGTTCGCGAAACTAGCCGTCGCCATGGAGAAATGGCCGGGTGGCCGCTGGTTTTTATCAAGACAGGGCTACGAATTGTTTGCGCTGGCACAGCGGGAGGACTCTACATCTTAATTCTCGGAATTAACGCCTATCACGCGGAGGCCTCCGCCGCCCTCGTGCGGGACGGCCAGCTGGTGGCGGCCGCCGAGGAGGAGCGGTTTGTCCGGATCAAACATGTGGCCGGTTTTCCGATCCAGGCAATCCGGTATTGCCTTGCCGCCGGACAAGTGGCCCCCGAGGATCTGGACGCTATTGCGATCTCACGAAATCCCATGGCCCACCTCTGGGTAAAGGGCTGGCAAGCGCTGCGTCGGGGCCTCTTCTCGAGGGGGACCCGAGATCGAATGGCGCTTTTAACAAACCTACGGAGTTTTAAGGCCATCTTAGCAGAAGCCATCGAAGCAACCCCCGAACAAATCCGAGCCCCGATCCATTTTGTAGAGCACCACCGGGCCCACATTGCTTCCAGTTTCTATCCTTCCGGATGGGAAACAGCGGTTCTTCTATCCCTGGATGGATTTGGGGATTTCTTAAGTGGAATGTGGGGGGTCGGACAAGGAAATTCCCTCTGTCTGCAGGGAGAAGTTGCTTTCCCTCACTCACTGGGTGTTCTGTACACCACCATCACCCAATTTCTCGGATTCCAAAGTTGGGGAGACGAATATAAAGTGATGGGCCTGGCCGCCTACGGGAACCCTGGACCTTATCGACGGGCCTTTGAAACCCTCGTTCACCAGACTCCCCAAGGGGGCTATCGGCTTGGGCTGGAGTATTATCGGCACCCGACGATGGATGTCTCGATGAGTTGGGCGGCAGGGGCTCCGACACTGGACAGGCTCTTTACGGAGCGGCTGGAAAATCTGCTGGGGACCCCTCGAGATCCTGCGGCTCCCATCGAGAAACGGCATACCGACATTGCGGCAGCTTTACAAGAACGGTTGGAACAAGTGATCCTTTCTTTACTCCGGCGCCTCTCGGAGAAATACCGGACCCCCCGACTCTGTTACGCCGGCGGGGTGGCTTTGAACTGCGTGCTGAATGGAAAGATCCGGAGAGAAACTCCGTTCCGTGATGTCTTCATCCAGCCGGCCGCGCACGATGCCGGTACTTCGCTGGGAGCGGCTCTCTACGTCGCCCATCAGATCTACCGTCAGCCCCGCTCCTTCATCATGAAACATACGGCATGGGGACCCGAAACAACCGAGGCGGACTACCGGAAAGCATTGGAAAAAGGGGCCCTTTCATTTCGGCGTTTCGACCCAGAGGCCCTTTGCGAGATCACCGCGGAGGCTTTGGCCCAAGGAAAAATCATCGGCTGGTATCAGGGGCGGATGGAGTTTGGACCTCGGGCGTTGGGGCACCGGAGTCTCCTGGCGGATCCGAGAGATCCAAAAATGAAGGACCGGATTAATGAGCGAGTCAAACGGCGAGAGTCGTTTCGTCCGTTCGCCCCTTCGGTCCTGACTGAAAAGGTTGGAGACTATTTCCCGGAAGGACATCCGGATCCTTTTATGCTCTTTGCCTATCCCGTGCGGAGTGATCTTCAGAAAAAAATTCCGGCGGTCGTCCACGCCGATGGAACCGGGCGCCTGCAGGCCGTTGACCCCACCGTTGAACCGCTTTATTGGAAGCTGATCAACGCCTTCGCGGCTAAGACTGGCGTCCCGATGCTGCTGAACACCTCTTTTAACGAGCAGGAGCCAATTGTCTGCCGCCCGGAAGAGGCCATCGCCTGCTTTCAGCGAAACGCCATCGACTGCCTGGCCCTCGGCCCTTTCTGGATCCAGAGAGAGGCCCGTTCTTGATTAAAGTCCTTCATGTTGTCTCTTCGTTGGGGTTGAAGCAAGGCGGCGTATCCGTCAGTGTTCGGGAGCTATGCCGAGCTTTGGCAGGTACCGATGTGGATGTTACTCTTTGGGCCACTCGGCAGGCCTACGACCCTTCACTTGATACTGGACCAGATCAGGAACTCCAGAGATCGGGTGTGAAGCTCCAATATTTTCCTCTTCATTCTTGGGGTTTTCTTGGAAACCGATATGCTTACAGCTCTCAATTGGGGAAGGTTCTCCGGCAAGAGATCCCCAAAATGGATCTCCTTCACTTACATGGAGTGTGGGAATATCCTACGACCATTGCAGCCAGAATTTGCCGGCGAAAAAACATCCCTTACATCCTCTCTCCTTGCGGGGCACTTGATCCGACAGGATTTCAAAATCACCGACTATTCAAGTGGCTCTATGGCCTTTGGATAGAACGAAAAAATCTGGCAGGTGCCGCTTCGCTGTGTTTCACCAGTTCGCTCGAGAAACAATATGCCTATTTGTTCGGAGTGCGCCGGCCTTCGGCTGTAATTCCCTGCTGTGTCCGGATGAATCATACTCCGGATCGACCGGCTGGGGATTTTCGTGGACGCCACCCGGAGGTAGGCCAACGGAGAATCCTCCTTTTCTTAGGACGTCTGCATCCAATTAAAAGGTTGGACCTGCTCGCTCACGCCTTTGTGATGGTCGCCCGCCGGATCGACGATGTCCATCTCGTGATCGCCGGGCCGGAGGGAGGGGCGGGAACCCAGTTGCGCCGCATTCTAAGTGAGGCCGGCCTGCTGGACCATGCAACGTTCACCGGCCAACTGATCGAACAGGACAAATGGGCCGCCCTTCGGGACAGTACGCTCCTACTGCTTCCATCTGAACACGAGAATTTCGGAATGGCGGCGTTGGAAGCCATGTCTGCGGGTGTCCCTGTGTTGGTTTCTCCCCATGTCGGGCTGGCCGATTCAGTGAAAAAAAGCGGCGCCGGGCTGGTGGTAGAAAGGGACCCTTCGGAATGGGCCTCGGCGATTGAGCATCTTCTTCGTCAGCCGCAAAGCCTTCGATCCATGAGGGAATCAGGCCGGCGTTTGACAGCGACGGAATTCGACAGCCGACAAATCGCTGACTCCATGCATCAGCTTTACCTCTCCGTCATTCAAAATCAAGGACCCAAGATTCACCATGCTTGACTCCTCCCAGCCCCATATCCTACTGCTGGGTGACGATCCAGGGGATCAGCAATGGAGCATCCTCAACTACGGCGAGCAGCTCCAGCGCGCGCTGTCGAAGCTCCTAGGAGACGCATGCCGCATCTCTCTGCTGGCCCCAAACACGGAGCGCTCCGGCCATTGGCTGAGACGATGGCGTTTAGGTCGAGGAGCGATGATGTATTGGAGCCGATACGCCCGGTATCCGAAACTGTTGAAAGAAACCAGGGCGGACCTCTATCACTTTTTGGATTATGGAAATGGCTGGCTCATGAAGTATCTCGACTCTGCTCGGACGGTCTTCACATGTCATGATTTGATCCCGTTGATCTTTCGGGATCGCCGAAAATCTCTTTTCCCTTGGCTTTCTGATCTTTCCTACCGGCAGGCCGTTGGGGGGCTGATCCGGTCGGCGGCGATCCTAGCTAACTCCGACTGTACCCGACGAGACCTGATCTCTCACCTGGACGTCCCAGCAGACAAAATCCATGTGGTTCCGCTGGGAATCGATCCGAACTTTAAGCCCCCTGCGAGTGAAGAAGAGAAGGTACGTGCCCGAGCCGCGTTCCAGCTTCCCGATGGAAAACTCCTTCTTCACGTCGGGCATACGGGCTTTTATAAAAACATTGAGGGAGCAATTCAATGTCTTCGGATTCTCGTTCAGCAGGGCAAACCGGTCTGGCTGATTCGGTCCGGTGCCTACCTCCAACCGAGACAGCAGAGGTTGGCTTGGCGACTCGGCATCAGCGATCGGATCGTGGAGCTCGGAGCTCTCTCGCGCGACAAGCTGAAGGATCTCTACCACGCAGCCGATCTTCTCCTTCAACCCTCCTGGTATGAGGGGATGGGCCTGCCGCCGTTGGAAGCGATGGCCTCTGGGGTGCCGGTTGTCGTCTCCAACCGGGGCGCCTTGCCGGAGACCGTCGGTGACGCGGGGCTTATCGTCGACCCGGAAAAACCGGAGAATCTCGCGGATGCGGTTCAAAAGCTCCTCCACGATCCTTCCCTGCAGGCGGAGCTTCGGGCGCGCGGCCTGACTCGAGCTTCTCAATTTCGATGGGAAACAACCGCCCAAAAAACCTGGGAAGTGTATCAATCGGTCTTAAAGGGCTGTGGTATACTCCTAACCTGATGCCGAAGATCGCGCTCATCACCGGAATCACCGGACAGGATGGTTCCTATTTGACGGAATTGCTTCTTTCTAAAGGCTATGCGGTCCATGGGCTTATTCGACGCGCCAGCACCTTCAACACGCAACGGATTGACCACCTTTACCAAGACCCGCATGATGTCAACACCCGCCTTTTTCTACATTACGGAGACCTTTCCGATTCCAGCCGATTAACGAACCTCTTTTATCAGATCCAACCGGATGAGGTCTACCATCTCGGAGCCCAATCGCATGTCCGCGTAAGTTTCGACATGCCTGATTATACCGGCGACGTAACGGGGCTGGGGACTGTCCGCTTGCTCGAAGCCATCCGGAAGAGCGGTGTCCGTTGTCGCCTCTATCAAGCATCGAGCAGCGAAATGTTCGGAGGCTCGCCCCCGCCCCAAAACGAAAAGACCCCTTTTCAGCCCCGCAGCCCTTATGCGGCCGCGAAGGTCTACGCCCATTGGATGGTATCCAACTATCGCGAAGCTTATGGGCTCTTTGCCTGCAACGGCATCATGTTCAATCACGAGTCTCCCCGACGGGGCGAGACCTTCGTCTCCAGGAAGATTTGCCGCGCCGTCGCCAGGATCGTGGCCGGGCAGCAGAAGAAACTTTTCCTTGGGAATTTGGACGCGCACCGGGACTGGGGATTTGCGCCGGAATATGTGGAAGGCATGTGGCTCATGCTGCAGCAGAACTCCGCTCGAGACCTTGTGTTTGGGACAGGGGTGGCCCATCTGGTGCGAGAATTTCTAGAGGAGGCTTTCCTCCACGTCAATTTGAAGTGGCAGAATTATGTGGAAATCGATCCGCGTTATTTTCGGCCTACCGAAGTCCCTCTGTTGCAGGCAGACCCCTCGGAAGCCAAACGGCACCTCCAATGGCAAGCAACCGTAACCTTCAAAGAGCTGGTCAAGATCATGGTCGGCGCTGAGCTGAGAGCGCTTCAACTCTCCGATGCGCGCAGTCAGGATGCGTCTCTCGATGCCCGTTTTAACTGGTTCAAGAAACCCTGATGGAGTTGCATGACAAAAACATACTTGTTACAGGTGGAACTGGCTTTTTGGGACAACACTTGGTTAAAACCCTTCGGGACCGGGGCGTTCGAAAGCTCTCTCTTCCTTCCCATCAAGAATACGATTTAACACAAGAAGATCATGTCCGCCGGCTTTATCAGGATACGAAACCTCAAATGGTCTTTCACTTGGCTGCGGTCGTCGGAGGTGTCGGGGCGAATCGAGCTAACCCGGGGCGTTTCTTCTACGAAAATCTCGTCATGGGCCTCTTGGTGATGGAATACGCCCGCCGATCGGGGGTAGAGAAATTGATCAGCCTGGGGACGATCTGTTCCTATCCAAAACTCACTCCAGTCCCGTTTCGCGAAGAAGACCTCTGGAATGGTTATCCGGAAGAAACAAACGCACCTTACGGATTGGCCAAAAAGATGCTCTTGGTGCAGGGACAAGCTTACCGGCAACAGTACGGGTTCAACGCGGTTCATGTGATGCCGGTAAACCTCCACGGCCCCGGAGACCACTTCGATTTGGACACGTCTCACGTTATCCCGGCGCTGATCCGAAAATGCCTGGATGGGATCGACTGTAAGGAATCAACGATCACGTGCTGGGGGGATGGAAGCCCCACCCGAGAGTTCCTTTTTGTCGAGGATGCCGCCGAAGCCATTGTGCTGGCCGCGGAACGATATGACGAGGCCGAGCCGGTGAACGTGGGTTCGGGTCATGAAATTTCCATTAAGAGTTTGGCAGAGATGATCGCTCAACTCTGCGGGTATCCCGGGAAAATTGTTTGGGACACAACGAAACCCAACGGCCAACCGAGGCGAAAGGTAGACACGTCCCGAGCGAAAAAACGGTTTGGGTTTCAAGCCAAGGTTAAACTCGAAGAAGGACTGCGCCGTACCATCCAATGGTATCGGGAACACCGCATCGCCCTTTAAAGGTTTGCTTTTTCAACCGATCTTATTACCCTGACCTCGGGGCAACAGGACAGCTTTTGACGGAACTGGCGGAAGATCTCGTTCGTATCTGTGGATGCGAAGTCTCTATCGTCGCAGGGCCTCCTCTTGTGGGAGGGAGCCCGGGAAAATGGGGTTTTCGCCTCTGGCCGCCGTTTCGAGTGGAGTCGATCCGAGGAGTTCAAGTTTTCCGAACCTCAGGAACCGTTTTTAAGCCGCACCGTTTTGCAGGTCGAGCAATCAATTATATGAGTTACTTTGTGAGCGCCTGCCTTACGGCACTGAGAATTCCGCAGGCGGATGTCGTCTTCTTCCAGACAGATCCTCCGATCATCGGTTTGGCGGCTCTCCTGGCCTCCCGTCGGGGCGGCGCCCGATTCGTCTTTGTCTGTCAAGACGTATTCCCCGAAGTAGCTCGCCTCTTGGACGGATTCCGAAACGAGTGGATCTATCGGGCCCTGGACCGGATCAGTCGCTATCTTATCCGAAAAGCGGACCGAGTCGTTGCTTTAGGAGAAAAGATGCGTGAGAGGTTGATTGTAGAGAAAGGGGCTGACCCCAAAAAAGTTGTTGTCATTCACAACTGGGTGGACTGTTCAGCGATTTTATCGTTCTCCAAAAAAAATCCGTTCTCGCTGACACATGGGCTGGCCAACTCCTTTGTTGTCATGCACTCAGGAAACATGGGAATCTGCCACAGCCTGGAAACTCTGGTAAGATCTATCACGTTGCTTAAAGACATCCCCGATCTCATCCTTGTTTTCATTGGAGAGGGAGTCAAAAAATCGCGCCTTCAAGCGTTGGTGCATGATCTTGGTCTTACCAATGTCCGGTTCCTGCCTTATGAGCCAAAAGAGAATTTGTCCCATTCTTTCAGTGCAGCCGATTGCTTCGTCATTTCTCTCGAACCCGGGCTGTCTGGCTACATCATGCCAAGCAAGCTGTACGGAATCTTAGCGGCTGGCCGGCCTTACATCGCCTCGGTGGATGAGGAATGCGACGTGGCCCGGATCACCCGGCAAAATCAGTGCGGCCTGCTGGCCAAACCAGGAAACGCGCAGGACCTGGCCGATAAAATTCGGATCTTATACAAGAACCGGTCTCTCGCTCAAGAAATGGGAGCCCGTGCCCGTGAAGCGGCCTTCCGTTTTGATCGAGCTGTCGCAGTAAAACTTTACTTCCGGCTTTGCTGCGAGCTGGCCGGCATCCAGCTCACCCAAGAGGCCGCATGAACACGGGCCCCTCTAATCGTCCGACCGTCATCCGGACACCTCGGCACTCCAACCGGTGGGCCCTGGAACTTCTGTGGACTTTGAGCATTCATCGAGTTAGTCTCCGTTACAAGGAGACCCTGTTCGGTTTCGGCTGGATCTTTCTGCAGCCTATCGCACTGACGATTATCTTTAATTACATTCACCGGGTCGCCCGGATCCCAACGGGAGATATTCCCTACCCCCTTTTTGCAGCGGTGGGCCTCGTGGTTTGGTCCTTAACCGCACTCACCACTTCTCAATCTGTGGTTACCGTCGCCGGTGAGGTAATGTTGTTGAAGCGGATCGCCCTGCCGAGAATTCTTCTTCCCATGTCCGCAGTTGTCTCCAGTCTGGCAGATCTCTGTGTCATGGGCTTGATGCTGGTGGGGCTTTTCCTGCATTACCACATTTCCATTTCATGGGAGGTGGGCTGGATTCCGGCACTATTTCTTATCCATTTATCTCTTCTTATCGGAATTAGTTGCTTGGTCTCGCTGGCAAACGTATTCTTACGGGACATCGGACATGCGATCCCCTCTCTTCTTCAACTCTGGTTTTTCGCCAGTCCCGTTTTCTATCCCTCTTCCATGGTGCCGAAAGAATTCGTTTTCCTTTCCCGATGGAACCCGATGACAGGTCTCATTGAAGGATACCGAGCCGCTTTGCTTCTAGGGAAACCTCCCCCCCAAGATCTGTTGTGGCCGGCGATGATCGTCTCACTGGCAATAATGGCGATCGGAGCGGCTTGTTTCCGGCAGATGGAAGGAAGCATTTCCGATATTCTCTGATGGAGATGGAACGATGATCCCCATTGAATTGGTTAGCGTGGGCAAACGGTATTTGCGGGGCATCTGGCCGCGGCATCTGGCTCACTTAATCCACGGCAGGAAGAAAGCTCAGTCCGACTGGTTCTGGGCTCTGAATCAGGTAGACTTTACCCTCACTGAACCTGGAAAACGGGTGGGGATCATCGGGGCTAACGGTTCCGGGAAAACTACCTTTCTTCGAATCATCTCCGGGGTAACAGCTCCCACCCATGGCACAGTGATCGTCCATGGTCGGGTGGCTCCCCTTTTGGAACCGGTCGCCGGCATGCAGCCGGATTTGACCGGGCGTGAAAATATCTTTCTCGTTGGGATGATTCTAGGAATGCGCCGACATGAAGTCCGGAAAAAGTTGTCTGTCATTGTCGAATTCGCCGGCGTTAAGGAATTTCTCGATATGCCGCTTAAACATTACTCTCTTGGAATGATCATGCGTTTGGGCTTTAGCATCGCCATCCACGTGGAGGCCGATATCATCCTAGTGGACGAAGCCTGGAGTATCGGCGATGCCGAATTCCAGACGAAAAGCTTTGATCGGCTCAAAGCGCTCCATCAGCGCAAGGCCACCATCTTGTTTGTCTCACACGATCTGGAAGCTATCCGTCGACAAACCGATGAAGCGCTTTGGCTGGATCATGGGAAGGTCGCATCCTTTGGCCCTTCCGGGGAAGTGATCGATGCCTACCAGCAGGCCGTCCGGGAAGGACGAGCCACGGGGATATCTGCCTAGCTTCTACAAATCCTCTCGAAGTCCGCCGCCACATTGGACCAATCCCGCGGCCGGTATTCCCCATAAATGCGACGCGCCATCTCTGCTAATTCGCGCCGATGTTTGTCACACCAGATCAAGCGCTCCATGAACGCCCCCGGGGATCGAATCGGAAGCACCCACCCAGTCTCCCCTTCTTGAACCAAATCAACCCCAGCACCGTTGGGCGTTGTTAGTACAGGAAGCGCACTGGCACTGGCTTGTGAAAGAACCATGGGATACCCTTCCTCCAACGTCGGAAAGATGAAAAGATCTCCCCCGGCATACCAGTTGGGCAACTCATGCTGGGGCTGTTTAGGAATAAACTCCCCTAAACCGCGCAGTTCAGTCAAAAGTTTTTTTGTCTCAGCAGCTGCCGGTCCGACCAATCGGAATTGAAATCGATTCCGATCTGCTTCTCGGAGGATAGAGGCCATATCCCACATCCCTTTCCGAAACGAGAGGGCTCCCACGTACAACACCTGAAGCGGTCTTCCTGAAAGGATACGTCTACACCGGGATTCGATTATTTCAGGAGTCGGTCGGAATCGCTCAATCTGAGCTCCCAGAGGAAGGATGCATAGTTTTTGGGAAGGAACCTTTTCCTCTATAAATGTTCTGTACGAAAAGCTCGACAAAACAGTGATCCGGTCCGCCAGGGCATATTCCCGCTCTTCCCGAGCAATGATCCAGGAACTGGGATGATCGAGGGCTGTCCTCGTGCGTTTCTCTTCTTCCTCTAGAATTCGTGCCTGGGTCCGAATATGGGTAGATCCCCGCATGAGGAGCTTCAGGGTGTTTCGGCCCGCTAAGGCCACCAGGATTTCCTCTGAGATTCCGCTCCAACAATGAACGACATCCCATTGCTCTTTTTCTATCTCCCTCGCCGCCCACCGGCCGAACAGGATATGGAGCGCCGCCTCTGGATAGGAACACCTTGCCATCTGGCGAAGCCACCAACTCACCCGTGAAAGCCCCCCATGAATCCAGAAACTGCGCACGTGCTTTCCAGGAACACCGAAGGGTTCTACCGCCCATTTCGGATAATTCGTAAATAGGGTCACCTCATGGCCCCGATGCAGCAGCTCTCGTGCCAGATCGAATGCATGAAAACGGCCGTGGACAACGATCGCAATCTTCATTAGAGCCCCAACATCGTCACGAGACGATCCTTGTATGTGTGCCTGCCCTGAACGATCCGCTGATGGCACGCGCTTGCCAGCCGCTGGCGTTCCAGATTATGTTGAAGCATCCAGCGAAGTTTCTCAAGCATTTCGGGAATGGTATGGAAATAAAGGGTAGATTCTCCCTCTTTTCCGAACAGCTCCCGATGTTCTTGCGTGTCCTCGGTCAACATACAGCCCCCCATGGCGGGAATCTCGAAGCTTCGCATGGAATGGCCGTCCCGGTTGGCCCGTCGGACCAAGCAGAGGGCGACTTTAGCGCTCCCTACCACCCGACGCGAGTCCGTTGGATCAATCTGCCCGCGGGCGTATGCCCGGGTTTGACGAAACCGGTCCCAGTATCCTCCGTAAAGGGCCACTTGAAATCCGGCCCGGATCAAGGCCGCCACCGGAACCAAACGATCTCGGTCCGCTCCACCAATAAACACCACGTCGCAGGCGTAGCGATCCTGCTCTTGGCTCGTCTTAGGCGCCTCTGGGAAATGAATCTCGGGTGAATAGGCAAACGGCAGGTAGGAGACCTTTGAGCAACCGAGCTGTTCCAAATCCCGGAGATTTGCGCGACGGGGGGAAAAAATCCGATCGTAGAAGGGGAGCCCCTCCATAAACCATGGCGCCCAATGGGCAGGATTCCAAGGATCGTCCGTAAGAAAATTCAACCGCTCAACCCCCATTTCCCTGATCGCCTGAAGGGTCCCGGCCTCTAGTGGAGCGATCCCGGTACTCAATAGCCACTTCGGTTTAAATTCACGACAAACCTGAAGAGCCTCTTGGCCAAATTCATGCAACCGGCTTGGACGGTGACCCCGGATCCACCAATTCCATTTGGCTTCCCAAGAAGGACTTGCAAACGCTTGTGTCACGTCCAAAAAATTTACCGAAAGCCCTAGATCTTTTGCGGCTCGATGAAGGTGGCCTCCCACGTGTCCAACGCCAGGATTCCCGATGAGAAGCAACTTCATGGAAGGTTGGGCTCCCCGGTGATCATCCGATAGGCTAGCACGATCCCTTCGGCAGCCCTCTCGATGGAGTACCCGCTGACTTTCTGCCGGCATTCTTCTCGGATCTCAGGACGCCCCACTAAGGCCAGAGCCCGCAGAAGAGCCCGAGCGCAGTCTTCCTCCGAGTCTGTCTTGAAAATCTCTCCCGTCACACCAGGATCGACCAAATCAGGGGCACAGCCCACACTTTCGGAGACCACACAGGGCAGCCCATGATGGAGCGCCTCATTCACCACCAACCCCCACGTTTCCCAATGTCGACTAGGGAGAATCAGCAGATCGGCTGCGTGATAAAAGTGGCTCAGTTCGGTTTGATTCTTAAAACCCAGGAATTGGGTCCTTACCGCTGGTGAAGTCTGCGCCAGATTCGCCGCCTGCTCTTGTAGTGGGCCGCTTCCCATGAAGACCACCACCATCTGTTCTCGAAGCTCTAGGGGAAGGAGCTTCAGCGCTCTTAAAAACAGCAGGGGTGCCTTGTGATAGATGAGTTTCCCCGAAAAGAGCAGGACCTTTTGTGTCTCTGAAACACCGAGTTCTCCCCGGCTAAGGGACCGAAGGGACGCCCGGCCTGCTTCATCGCACTGGAACGAAGTAGTATCCACACCATAGGGAGAGAAGACCAATTTCTCTACCGGACAGCCCAGACGTTGGAAGTGCCTTAGGGAGCGTTGGCCAATATAAAGAAGTTTTGTACACCGCCTATAGAAGTTTCTTAAGGTATGGTCTCGAAGCCAGTTCAAGAGGGGACCCCGTTCGTGGGCATGATCCGTCGTTTCTCCACGGAAGAGAAGGGGAAACTCCGTTCTTAAGATCTGCGCTAATGCCACCTGATGGAATCGGGGACTGTATCCAGTAATGAGAACGGCTTTGGGTGCGACCGCCTTTAAAATTTTCCTTAACCCCCACGCAGTTACCTCGCCGGCAACCCGGCCACCTCCCTGGGCAACTCGTGAAAGGAAGATCGCTCGGTATCCAGACAAAAGGTCTGTGTCCCAGGCAAAGTGGGCTTGGAATCCTGGATCTGTATATCCAGAGATGCTAAAGTCCGATCCGTAGACGACGGTGACGGGGATCCCGAATCGTTCCTGCACCAACCGATAGATCGGCGCGTGGTACTGGATCGGGTGGGTTTCAACGACAGCCAGGCCGGATCGTTTCAAGGGGTTTTTGGGTTGCGGCATCCACAAGCCGTCCGTCGTCTGAGAACTTTGGGTGGATCATCACCTCGACCGATTCGATCGTTTCCGTAGGAGGGAGGTGATTGTCCAGATCCAGGTAATCTTCGAGGCTCCCGAAATATTTTGTTCGGTCCAGCCCGGCCTTCTGAATTTTGCCATTGATAAAAGCCTTGTAAGCCCGCTTGGGGATTGACATCCTCTTTCCAAAATTGCGGGCAATCCGCAAGGTAAGGACCTTCTGTTCTTTGAGGATTGGAATCAGGACCTCCGCGATGGCCCACTCATTGTGAAGGTGATAATGAGAATCAACATGGGTTAAAGGAATTCCTTGGTCTCGGCACCGTTTGATCTGCGCTCGGATCTCCTCTGCCAATGCTTCTTTTTCTGGTCTGCTCAAATAGAGAACTGGTGTAAAGCTATTCCTTCGGGACAAACACAGTCGCCCCTCACCATCACAAAATCTTGGAAACTGTTTGACCCTCTCCGTTAAAGGATATCCGTCTCGGAATACCAGGTGAAGTCCCACCCGATCGAGCAACTTATTCTCGTGGATCCGTTGGCAGGCTTCTTGAAAACCAAGCATATTGGGCATGAGACTGGCACTGGAGCAGAAGCCTCTGGCAAAAGACTCCAGGATGGCTCTATTCACTGGCTCGTTTTCCCCAAAGTCATCCGCGTTGATGATCAGGCGTTGTACTCTCATGGAGTCTCTCTAAAATTGGTTGAAACTGCGCTTCGTAATTCCATTCTTGAAGGATTCTTTGTCGGCCCCGTTCCCCCATCTGCTGCATCTGAGGAAAATGCTCCAGAAACCAACGGATTGCCCGCGCAATCGAGTTTGGATCGGATGGATCGCACGCCAATCCATAGCCGGGTTCTACATAGATTCGTCTCCAGTCCGGCAAATCAGATACGAGGAGAGCCAACCCACAGGCGAGATATTCGAACGGCTTGTTCGAAGCCCCGGCCATCTGCTGAAGATTCACGTCCGCGCTCTCGAGAGGCACGAACGACAGCCCCACATCGCATTGGAGTGCGTACTCCAAAACCTCTTTTCTGCTGGGCATCGCCCCTAAAATTTCGATCCGCTGAACCACTCCAAACCGGACGGCGGCCTCTCGGAGTCGTTTAAGATACCCGTCGTCGCCAACCGTTTCATACCCAATCACACGCAGTTTCACAGAAGCGGGCAAGAAAACCATCGCCTCCGGGACCGAAAGGGGAAGCCGTTCAGCAACCAAAGATCCATGGTACAGCATCCAAAGATCTGCATCGGTTTTGGCGGACCGGGGAGGGCCGGTTTCTTTTCGGGACGGGCAGTTCTTTACTGTCCGGATATCTCCTTTGGGGTTAACTTCCACGGCGAACCGACTCGTCCGTTCTTCATTCGGGAGAATGCAAACTACGGCACGTCGCCCCAGTTTCTTTCGAGCCCATAGGATGAATTTCGTCGGATAAGAAGGGGGCTTGGCTCGGTTCTCTGAGGGAGGTGAATCGTGTTCATGGTAGATCATCCTGAACTCAAATAAAAGACTGAGGAAAAAACCGAGCGGACAAGAAAGGGGGTCTGAAGCATAGATCCAGCGGGGCTTCCAGACGGCTAAGGACACTGTTGCCCAAATGCAAAACCAGAGATAGTGAACCTTTTGGCGCCATCCGGCTGGACAGAACAGCAGCCGTTTTACCCGAATATTGGGATGGGACGGAAAATTGAAGGATGACCCGGTCGAATGTCCGGTGCCCAAGAAAAGCACCTTCCAATCTTTCTCTGCAAGGATCCGGGAACTGTGCTCTAGCGGGGGATAGGCGGCTGGATTTGTATATTGGATGTAAGCAATACGCGGCATTAACTGTGTGCCTAGCCCTCTTTATACGCGAAGATTTCGCCCCAGGACTCGATCCTCTTTAGCGGCTTCTCATCCATTCCCGACACCCGATAAGAACAACGGTTCAGGAACCCCAGCAGAGATTCACTCGTGGTCCCCAGCGCTGGCCAAGCATACGGGTGGACTTCCACATAGATGGCTCGGGGACACCGAGAGGGATCCTGCAACAAATTCTTCCCCCCCTCCAAAACCTTTTCTTCGTGACCCTCCACATCGATTTTGAGGAGGTCTACTTTGCTGTGCGCAAACATTTCGTCTAACGTAACCATCTCCACCCAGAGGGTCTTAACACCAACTCCTTCAGTGATACGGGCTTCGGATTTTTTCCCAACGTCAAAGAGAACCCGACCTTTATGGTTGCTGACAGCTGCCGGAATGAGCTTGACCTGATGGTCTATACCGTTGAGTTCGACGTGGCGCTTGAGCTCTTCAAAGGTTTGCGGATTCGGTTCGAACGCGATTACCTTCCCTGACGGCCCAACCCGTTTAGCCAGGGCGATCGTGTATAACCCAATAAAAGCGCCTACATCCACTGTGACGTCGCCTTCACGCGCTTGAGCCATCAGTCGTTCCCATACCAACGGCTCATAAACCTCTCCCATGCTGTGAAACTTCCGATGAATAAACAGGGTATCCGTTCCGTTGATGGTCCGTTCTAAACCGTTCGCCGCCATCAGCCCAAGAGCCCATTCGTAACAGGGTCGAGCCACATTCCACAACCATCCGACTTTTCGCAGCCAAGGATGGTACCTCACGCGAACGCAACATCGCTCAAGCGGATGCATGGCTTACTCTATCTTTGCACAACAGCCAACAAATCGTGACCGAAATCCTTTCCCAAGAAGGGCCATGGCGTATATTTCACTTTCCTTGCCAGGTTATCCCAACTGACGCCCGGATAAAGCAACCGATGAAACCCACGATTATAAAGTCGCGGATACGGCGACAAGGGAACGGGAAGGCCTCTTGTCCACCATTGGATGAGGGTCAATTTCATCCTTCCCGATATGGTTTTTAAGCTGTTGGGGCTGAAGTACTGGAGATGTTCAAAATCTTTATAGAGACACGTCCAAGATGATTTCGCCCGGGAAAACGCCCGATAATTGGGAGTGAGCAGAAAAAGACGCCCCGGAGACCTCAGGATCCTAACCACCTCTTGAAGAAAACTCTTCAGATCCTCTACATGTTCAATGAAATCGATCATGATAATCAGATCGAACATTTCATCACCAAAGCGAGCTTGCTCTAGTGTCGCACAACACAGCTCCAGCTCAGTATCAGTTTAGCGTTCTGAGAAGATTTTGCTTGATCGTTTCCGCCATCGTATCGTAGAGTGAAGCCACTCCCCGATCATAGGGGAGGTTATTCTGGCTGCTTTCAACGATCCGCAGAACCTGTCCAAGCACGAACTCGT
>JACQCH010000021.1 GCA_016201735.1 Candidatus Omnitrophota bacterium | reverse complement strand
GATTCTCTGGGTGATCCGAGTGGCTCAGTCGGGAATCTCCACAGAGATCCTGCTGTCTACCTTGTACGGGCATCCCAAACTCCAGGTTGCAGAAAGCGGATAATCTCATGGCCATCCATCAATTTGCATGAGTCGTGTTAGCATATTGCTTTTTTCAGTCGCCCTAACGACGACCGGCTGCAAGCCGGTGAGCCGATTTGCCTGGGCGGCCGAGTCCCGTGGATTTTATTCCTTCGGCTGGCCGGCCCCTTTTCCGGGTTTGGGGAGTGAGCAGCGGAGTTTAAGCCAGGGCCTGTCTCACTATCTTTCGGGTCTGATTGCCGAGGACAAGGGAGACTACGCCTCCGCCGAGGCGGAATACAGGAAGGCTCGTCAGGGTAATCCGAACGCCATCCAGATCCCGCTCCATTTGGGAACGGTTTCCATGAAGAAGGAGGATCTGCCCCAGGCGATCGAGTCGTTTGAAGCGGCCTCTCGGCTGGATCCTGCGGATCCCCGCCCTCCGTTTCTTCTCGGGGTCCTCTACACCACCCAGGAGCAGTTTGAAAAGGCGCAGGATCAGTACGCCAAGGTTCTGGCGTTGGATCCGGGGAACCTGGGGGCCTTGAGCTACCTGGCCGATCTTTATCTTCTTCAGGAGAAGCTTCAGGAAGGACTGGACGTTTACGAGCGGCTTTTAGAAGAGCGTCCCAACTCCGCCACGATTCATTTCAACGCCGGTATTCTGTATGCCAAGACCGGCCAGTGGAGCCGGGCGGTCCAGCATCTCCGCCAGGCCGTGGACCTGGATCCGGGCAACCTGGAAGCGAAGCTCGGATTGGCGGTCAGTCTGGAATTGTCCGGCGATCTTGAATCGGCCAAGCAGCAGTTCCTGGAAGCCCTGACGCTTGAGCCGAGCAACACGCGCCTCATCCATTATCTGGCTCAGGCCGCTTACCAGCAGGGGAAGCTGGAAGAGGCCGCTGAATGGTTGAGCCGGTATTTGAGTTTTAGCCCTCGAGAGACGGAGGCCTATCTGGAATTAGGGCATCTCCGGATCGAGCAGGGGCAGTGGAAGGAAGCGGTGAAACTTTTTACGATGGCGCTGGAACTGCAGCCGTTGGAACAATCCCCGGTGGGAATCTGGATGGGCTTGGGTGGCGCCTACCAGGCCGGCGGGGAACGGGAGGCAGCGGAAAAGGCCTACACTCAAGCTTCCCTTCTGAACCCGAATGAAATTAAACCGCTTCTCTCTCTCGGGATGCTCTATGATCAGTGGGACCGCTTTGGAGAGGCGGAACAGGTTTACCGGAACGCTCTTCGGGTGGATCCGGATCATCCCGACCTGCTCAACGGTCTGGGATACCTGTACGCGGAATGGGGAGTTCGCTTGGAAGAGGCGGTCTCCTTGATCACACGGGCTCTTTCGCACGATCCTGAGAACGGGGCTTATCTGGACTCTCTCGGATGGGCCTACTTTAAGTTAGGCCGCCTGGAGGAATCGATGATCTCCCTTCGGGAAGCCTCCAACCGGATGCCGGATCCGGAGGTACTTTACCATTTGGGTCAGGTATACTCTTCCATGGGGGATTCCAAAGCGGCCAAGGCCGCCTGGGAACAGGGCTTGAAGCTCAAGCCCAAAGATCCGAGGTTAAGCGAGCAGTTAAGATCAAGTCTGAAAGGTCACAACAGGAAATCAAAAGGAAAGGATAGGTAATCTCCATGCTGTGGTGGCGTCGTTTTTTCATGGGGTTAGGAGATCGCTGGCTGGGGCTGACGATTGCGGCGGTTGTCCTGGTTTGCGGGGGATTGACCTGGTACGGCATGTCCAAGCTGGAATCTTTTTATCGGACCATGCAGTTGGCCACCATGCCGATGTGGTTCCTGACGATGATCATCGGGTCGGTGATTTCAGCCCTGATTTACGTTTCGTTACTTTTCGGCATGTTCTCCAAGCAGGACCGGAAGAACATCAAGGGGAAAGAGGTCAACGTTCACTTCAGCGATGTAATCGGGATCGATGAGGCCAAAGAAGAGGCCTGGGAGGTGGTTCAACTCTTAAAGGATCGAGCCCGCTTAAAGAAAGTAGGCGGCAAGATCATCAGAGGCATTCTGATGCAAGGTCCGCCGGGCTGCGGCAAGACCTACTTGGCTAAAGCGATCGCCACCGAGGCGGGGATTCCGTTTATTTCCCTGGCCGCCAGCGACTTCGTTGAGATTTTTGTGGGGGTGGGGGCCAGCCGCGTCCGCAAACTGTTTAAGGATGCTCGCCGCAAGGCCTATGCCCAGGGGGCCTGCATTGTCTTCATCGATGAGTTGGATGCCGTGGGCCGCTCACGGACCTTCAGTTGGATGGGAGGGCAGGAAACCAACTCCACGCTGAACTCCCTGCTGGTAGAGATGGATGGGCTTCAGGAGAGCGAGGAGAATGTTATTGTGATCGGAGCCACCAACGCGGAGGAGGAGGTGATGGATCAAGCACTCCTGAGGCCTGGGCGGTTTGACCGGAAGATCTATGTGGACCGACCGAACCTGGAGGGCCGGGAGAAACTGTTCGCCTATTATCTGGGGAAGGTTCAGGCGGATCCCTCCGTTGACATCAGGCGACTGGCCCGGCGGGGCGTGGGCAAGACCCCGGCCGATATCGAGAACATGGTCAAGGAAGCGGCCTTGATCTCCACCCGGAACAAACGGGACAAGATCACCTACGAGGATATCTCCGAGGCCCTGGAGCGGATCGAGCTGGGGATCAAGCACCGGAAATCGATGAATGAAATGGAACGGCGCCTCGTCGCCTACCATGAGGCGGGGCATCTGATTGTCCTGTACATGCTCCACCCAACCGACGACGTCTTCAAGGCCTCCATCATCGCCCGTCGGGGAACCTTGGGAGTGGTCCATCACAATCCCCGGGAGGAGCTCCACACCCACAGCAGGGAGAAACTGATGGCCGACATCAAGGTTTCGTTGGCCGGCTACGTCTCCGAGAAGCTGGTGAGTGGGACCACCTCTAACGGGGTGGCCGGTGATTTCCAGCACGCCATGGTGGTTGCCCACGATATGGTTTGGCGGCTCGGGATGGGATCCAAGTATCTCGGCGATTGGCAGATGATGGCCAGCAACGGAAACAGTACCCAGCTCTCCGAGACGGTGAAGAGCGAGCTAAACGCCGAGACCAACGCCCTGTTCCGGTCCTGCGCCGAGGAGGTGGATCGGCTCTTGACCAAGGAGCGGCCGCTGCTGGACCGGTTCGCCAGCGAACTCTTGAAGCGGGAAGAGCTGGAGTATGACGACATCGAGGCGATCTTTGCCGAGTACGGGAAGTCCCGGCCGCCGGTTGCCGCGAAGCCCAAGTCGGACTCTTCCTCCTAGTACACGCGGCGATAAATTCGCCCTGGGTTTCTCATGCTGCACAAAGGACTGGTTTTTGACAAAGCTGCGATGAAAAATGTTTGCGAAGCCTCGTGGAGGTGTAACTCCATTGAATCGGCTTAGGCTTCACGTTACGT
>JACQCH010000020.1 GCA_016201735.1 Candidatus Omnitrophota bacterium | reverse complement strand
TCGGCCACTCGATGATGGCTGGCATAAAGCTCCCCTTTCGTGTTGGGGGAGCCACCTCCAATGCCTCAATTGAGGGAAAGGTTATGCCTATCATACGTCAGAGAGAAGTGATTTTGCAAAAGTCCAGTTATATCACAGGCTTGGGTGTTCTGCAACACTCTAGAGGGTGTATACCTGCGGAACCCGGTACTGTTTTCAACGGGGAGCCATCATTACAGCAGCGGCAGGTAGGTTTTTAACTCGAAATCAGTCACAGCGGAACAGTACCGCTCCCACTCGATCCACTTGTTCCTCAGGAAGGAATCGAAACTGTGATCTCCCAGGGACCGCCGCAGAAGCTGGGAATCCTGCGCCGCTTCAATCGCTTCTCCCAAATCCCGGGGAAGCGCCTGGATTCCAAGGCGGCGGCGTTCCTCCTCGGATAAACCGGCCACATTGGTCTCCGCCGCCGGAGGCAGCCGCAGCGGTTTCTCCGAGGTCAACCCTTCCAGCCCCGCCGCCAGGATGACGCTGAAAACCAGGTACGGGTTGCAGGCCGGATCCGGGCTTCTTAACTCGATCCGGCAGGCCTCTTCCTTCCCCGGTTTGGATCGGGGAATCCGGACGAGATCCGCCCGGTTGGTCAGGGCCCAGGTCACGTAGACCGGCGCCTCGTATCCCGGCGTGAGCCGCTTGTAGGAGTTCACCCACTGGTTGGTCACGACGGTGAACTCCCGGACGTGTTTGAGGATCCCGGCCAGAAACTGTTTCGCCACCCCTGAAAGATGGGCAGGATCTTTCGCGTCGAAGAAGGCATTGCGATCCCCCTTGAAGAGGGACATGTTCACATGCATGCCCGACCCGTTCTCTCCGGCCAGCGGCTTGGGCATGAAGGTGGCGTAGACCCCGTTCTTCATGGCGATCTCCTTGACGACGAGCCGGTAGGTCATCAGGGAGTCGGCCATCGTCAGGGCGTCGGTGTACCGGAAATCGATCTCGTGCTGGGAGGGAGCCGCTTCATGGTGGCTGAATTCCACTCCCACCCCCAGCTCTTCCATCGCCAGGATGGTCTCGCGCCGAAGATCCGTGGCCAAATCCAGTGGTGTTAAATCGAAGTAGCCGCCGGCATCCAGGGGTTTAGGATCTTCCGAAGATTTAAAGTAAAAATGCTCCAGCTCCGGACCGACATAGAAGTTGTAGCCCAGTTTGGCCGCGGCCTGAAGATTCTTTTTGAGGATGTAGCGGGGGTCCCCATCGAACGGCTCCCCGCCGGGTTTGACGATGTCGCAGAACATCCGGGCCACCGCGTTCTCTTTCGGCCGCCAGGGAAGGATCGCGAAGGTGTTCGGATCCGGGAGGGCGATCATGTCCGACTCCTCGGAACGGGTGAACCCCTCGATGGAGGAGCCGTCGAAGCCGACTCCCTCTTGAAGGGCCTCTTCCAACTCCTCGATCGTGATCGCCACGTTCTTCAGGAATCCGAGGATATCGGTGAACCAGAGGCGGATGAACTTCACCCCCAGGTCCCGAGCCGACTTTAAGACGTACTCTTTATCTTTGAGTTCGACGGTCTTAGACGTCGAAGTACAGGTAGAACTCGTAAGGATGCGGTCGGAGCCGTACCTTGTCGATCTCCTGCCGCTTGTACTCCAGCCAGACCTCGATGACATCCTTGGTGAAGACGTCCCCTTTCAGGAGGAACGCCTGGTCCCTCTCCAGCGCGTTCAACGACTCCTCCAGGGAACCGGGCACTTGCTTGGGCGCCTTGTCGGCCGACATCTCGTAGATATTCTCGTCGACCGGCCCGCCCGGATCCATCCGGTTCTGAATTCCATCCAATCCCGCCATCAGCATCGCCGCGAAGGCGATGTATGGATTGCAGGCAGGGTCCGGCGCCCGGAACTCCACCCGCTTCGACTTGGGGTAATCGACGTAGACCGGGATGCGGCAGATCGCCGACCGGTTCCGGGCCGAATAGGCCAGGTTGACCGGCGCTTCATAGCCCGGGACCAACCGCTTGTAGGAGTTGGTCGTCGGAGCGGCGAAGGCCAGGATCGCCGGCGCGTGCTTTAAGAGCCCGCCGATGTACCATTTGGCCGATTGTGAGATCAGGGCGTAGCCGCCCTTGTCGTAGAACAGGTTTTTCCCTTCCTTGGCCAGACTCTGATGGGTGTGCATCCCGGAGCCGTTGTCCCCAAACAGGGGCTTGGGCATGAAGGTCGCCACCTTGCCGTGCTTGCGAGCCACGTTCTTGATCACGTACTTGAGCATCAGCAGATGGTCGGCCATCTTCGTCAGGGTCGAATAGCGCATGTCGATCTCCGCCTGACCGGCGGTGGCCACCTCATGGTGATGCTTCTCCACCGGCACTCCGGCCGCCCGGGCCTTGTTCATGATCTCGCTGCGGATATCTTGGAAGATATCGTGCGGCGGAACCGGGAAGTATCCCTCCTTGAAGCGGGGCTTGTAGCCGAGGTTCGGTTTCTCATCCCGCCCGGAGTTCCACTCCCCCTCGATGGAATCGACGTAGTAGTAGCTGGAGTTCTCGGTGGAGTCGAAACGGATGTCGTCGAAGATGAAGAACTCCGGCTCCGGACCCCAGTAGCTGACATCGGCAATTCCGGTTTTCTTGAGATATTCCTCCGCCTTCCAGGCGATGTAGCGGGGATCCCGGCTGTACCGCTTCTTGGAGAGGGGATCGTAGATATCGCAGACGACACTCAAGGTCGGCACTTCACAGACCGGATCCAGGACCGCCGTGCTCGGGTCCAGGTACAGGTTCATGTCCGATTCCTGGATCTTCTGGAACCCCCGGATCGACGAACCGTCGAACCCGATCCCGTCCAACCAAATTCCCTCTTTCGAGTTCTGCGAAAGCTCGGAGACCGGAATAGAGAAATGCTGCCACAAACCAGGCAGGTCGTTAAATTTTAAGTCAACCACCTGGATGTTGTTTTCCTTGATGATCTTGAACAGGCGGCGAACCGCTTCCTCATCCACCTTGACCGGCGCTCCGGTGGAGGCAGCCGCGCGCACCGTTGACTCGGTGCGTCCCTTGCCTCTTGTTTCCCTTACCTTCTCCCGATCCAACGTCACTGTCCCACGTCCTCGAGCCATCGTCTGCACTCCTTGATTGGTATTGCGTGTATTGGTATTGCGAGCCATTTTAAAATCATCTCCTTCTCTCTCATTAGGGATTTTTAAGGCAGTATCCAGTATCCCTGAAGCGCGTTAAGGGGATATTACACAAATGTTAAATCTGGATTACAGGGCCGCCTCCCCGGTCTCGCCGGTCCGGATCCGGATCACCTCTTCCACGGAGGAAACGAAGATCTTCCCGTCCCCCACCGCCCCGGTCTTGGCGGCGTGCGAAATCGCCCGGACAATCTTCTCCACATCCTTATCGCTGACAACCACCTCCAGCCGCACCTTGGGCAGCAGCTCGACCCGGTACTTGTCCCCCCGCCACTGCTGGACAACCCCCTTCTGCTTGCCGTGGCCCTCTACTTCACTGAGGTTCACTCCAGGGAAACCGACCTTTTCCATCGCTTGACGCACTTCTGTCACCTTTTCAGGACGAATAATCGCTTCAATTCTCTTCATCGCGCACTCCCTTATCTATTGTCTATCTTGAATGGCTCTCCTGGAACTCCCTCGCCAACGGAGTCTCAGAGAACTTGTCCAGCTTGATCCCGACGTAGCCGGGCACGCCCATCTCCGGGATGTCCAGCCCTTCCACCTCGGCGGCAGGGCTGACCCGGTTGCCGACGACCAGATCGATCAGCTTGAAGACGATGAGCGAGATGAGGCCCACGTAAATGAAGTTCGCCGCCACCCCGACGCATTCGGCGATAAACTGTGACGAATCGCCGTAGAACAGGCCCTTGACCGTCCCGGCCACGCCGTTCCAACCATCGCCGTAGGTTCCGTCCGCGAACAACCCCAGGGAAAGAACTCCCCAGGCCCCGTTGACCCCGTGGACCGAAATCGCTCCCACCGGATCGTCCACCTTGAGCACTCGCTCGACGAAAAACACCGATTCCACGACGAGCACGCCGGCAATCAGCCCAATGAGGCAGGCGCTGATAGAGTTGACAAAGGCGCAAGGAGCCGTGATCGCCACCAGTCCGGCCAGCATTCCGTTACAGGCCATGCTGGGATCCGGTTTTTTGCTCCGAATCATCCACATCCACAAAATGGCCGCAACGGCTCCTGTGGCGGAAGCCAGCATCGTATTGACGGCAACGATACCAATCCGAAGATCGGTCCCCGCCAGCGTCGAGCCCGGATTGAACCCGAACCACCCGAAAGCCAGGATGAAGGTGCCGATGATCGCCATGGGAATGCTATGGCCGGGGATCGCATTGGGTTTGCCGTCTCCATTATACTTGCCGATCCGGGGACCCAGCACCCAAGCACCCACCAAGCCAATCACCCCTCCGCACATGTGTACTACCGAAGAACCGGCGAAATCAACGTGGCCGTGCCCAAGTCCGAAGTTCTTGCCTATCTGAGAAAGCCAGCCGCCTCCCCAGACCCAGTTGCCGTAGATCGGGTAAATGATGGTACCGACGGCGCAGCCATAAAGGAAGAAGGCGGAGAACTTCCAACGCTCCGCACAGGCGCCGGTCGGAATCGTCGCGGTCGTGTCCATGAAGACCATCTGGAACAGGAACAGCGTAAAGACCGCCACGTCATAGGCCGTGCCGGAAAGGAAAAAACCTTTGGCTCCAAAGAGCCCGAAATCCTTCCCGAAGAGGTGAATCACAAACTCGTGATCCAGCCCCGCGTAACTTCCCATCGTCGCAATCGGGCCCAAGCCCCCGAACATGAAGGCGAAGCCGCAGACATAGAACCCCAGCATCCCCAGCGGATAGATCATGAAGTTCATCGCCATCGTGTGGGCCACGTTCTTGGCCCGGGTAAATCCTGTCTCCACCATCGCGAACCCGGCCTGCATGAACATGACGAGGAAACCCGTGACCAGCGTCCACACCACGTTGATCGACACTCGGTTGTGCCCCACGGCATCGGCCAACTCCTTCATCGTCGGCTCGCCCGCCTTGGCCGCGGGAACATCGATCGCGGCCCCGGTGCTGGTTCCGCCGGGATCCGGTCCCGCCGCCAGCGCCAGCGTCGGCAGGATCACGCCCGCTGCCAGCAATCCCAAAAAGAGAAGACTACCCATTTTCCTCTTCATTTTCATTGACCGATTCCTCCTAGATGGTTTACGCGACCTAAAAATAGATGTAAGCCCCGACTCCGACGGTGTGCTGGGTCGTCTGCGACCGGAAGGCGCTCCCGCTCGAAAAGAAATTCTCCGAGCTCTTGTCAAACCGGTACTCCGGCCGAACCAGGAAGCTGAATCCCTTGCCCAAGGCCATCTTGTAATTCAAGGTCGCGGTCACGCTGTACATGTTCCCCGCCACCCCGGTGGCGAACCCGTCCCGATCGTGCAGATACTCCATCCGAACCGCCGGCTCCAGATGATCCGTCACCTGATACCGGGCGATACCTCCGAACCCGTTCCAGTGGGCGTTTCTCGCGCCGCTGTTCAAGGCATTCTCTTCATAGCCCACGTCGCCGAACAGAATCAGGTTCAGCTTCGGGATCGGGTTATTGATGAATGCCTGGAAATCCACCAGGTGCCGCAGGTTCGAGGTGTTGTTCCTCTGCTCGGGCCCGACCAGGTAGTTCAGGTAAAAATTGAACCAGGCATTGGGCAGCCATCCGACGGAAGGGCCGTAGGTCCAGCCGGAGTTGTTGTCACCGGTGGTCACGTTCCATCCCCGAACGACATACAGCTCCGTGTAAATTTTGTCGCTCCAGGGATAATTCAGGCGGAATCCGGTGTCCTGGAACGGAATCGCGTAGCTGTAGAGCAGGCCGTGGGAGAGGTGGTTGTTCTTGATCCCTTCGATCGTTTCCGCGCCGATGTGAGTCACCAATTTCCCGGCATCCACCCGCAGACCTTTGCCCACCGGAGCTACCCAGCCGACGCTCGCGTGCTGAATCCATTTGTCCGCGTGATGCACCACCCCTTCCCCCAGAGCCCCTTGGATCGTATCGTAGATGATCTCCGGGGTATCTCCCCAGTTGACGTCCAGTTTGAAGCCGGCCCCGCCCCATTCCCCAAGGGTCGGCACCTTCTCCAGCTCCAGCTCGATGAGACTGATCCGGGGAACATCATTGTGGATGTCGAAGGTGCGGCCTTCAATCGTCGTGTTGGTGGCTTTGACGATCGAAGAACCCTGGTTGGAGTTGACCCGGGTCCGGGACGGCTCGTTGGTATTGTGGACGAAGTAGCTTTCGAACCAGCCGCGGATCTTGATCTTCTTAAGCCAACTTACGCCTGTCCAGTCCCCGGCATCCTTGGTCGAGGCCTCCGACCAGATTCCATTGACCTCGGCGGCGCGGGAAAGAGAGGGAGCCGCTAGAGAGACAAGACTGAGGATCAACAACGGTGAAGAGAAACGTCGACGTGCAGAAGGCATCGGGGAGCAATCCTCCTTAAGTGTGTTTGAGAACGTCATCCTCGCGCGAGTCTCATCTTCGCACGAGTGTCATCCTCGCGAAAGCGAGGATCGGTTTCGAAATTGCCGCATGAATGAAACGGAGTCTAGTTTACGGAAGGAGGTTACTAAAAAATAACGCTTACGTTAAATCTTTGTTACAAAGATTCGAGAGCGTGAGTCTCCCATGACGGCAAGTAACGAGAAACTTGACCAACCACCGTGTCTTGTTAGAATCAGAGAATGCGTCTATTCCTTTGTGAGGTTGGTCTTGGATTCATTGGAGGTGCTGTCTTGTTCCTAGCGCCTCCTGAAGCAAAATGGGTTGGTTGGATTATGCTTTCTATTGGATCGATATTAGTAATTTTTTCAATGGTTTCATGGGTAATAGACAAGTGGCATAAAAAAACACAATCCAAATTTCCTAAAAAATCTAAGACTACAGGTGAGCATATCCCACTCAAAAAAGCTGCCGCTGACGTCTACGATGCAGAGTGCCCTAATAATTCGACGGATATCACCAGGATAGTAACGGAGAAATTTAGAGCTAGGAGGGCTAGGACTGTCGAGGAAGGCATATTAATTAACGTGGGTTCACGGATAATTAAAAATCATCTATACGTCCCAATATATGGAAAGCGTTTACCAGGAAACGAATCCAGAGAGATACTGATCAGGACAAGAGAGCATTCGGAGAATCTCGGCTTTAAAGATGGCGTCGCAATATTTCGATCAAATCTACAAGAAGATAGATGTTATTTCTCCGACATTATTATTAAAAAACGTGATCTAGTGTGGTGTCCCTAACGCTTCTTTACATTTGGAGATCTTGGTCATAATGCGCTCCACCGAAGCGCTCCAAACAAAAACTTTCGGATTCTGATTGTGCGTATGAATATAGCTTGCGATGGCGGCAACAAGTTCCGGAACGTT
>JACQCH010000009.1 GCA_016201735.1 Candidatus Omnitrophota bacterium | reverse complement strand
GACTTCTCCCACGCGCCCAGGTATCCAAGGTCAAACGTTCCTCGCCAGACAGGAGAATGGGTTCCGCGATTCTGCTCATGGCTATCGATCATAGCGGGTATCCTTTTACTTGTAAAGTTATTTATGGGACAGTACACTAGGAATTCATTCACTTCTGAATGACGTGGAACAGAGGAAGTTACTCTTAAGGCCGGATTCCAATAAATGGTGTGTCGTTTTCCTTCGCGAAGAAGCAGGCAACCGTATGCCGTCAGATGACGCAACAGATCCTTGCGCTTCATCAAACGGCTATCGAGATGGGCTCTTCAATAGCGCGCTTGCTGTGAAACCGATGGGCGAGTTTTCTGTTGGCTTCAAGGACTAATTCCAATGCTTCTTTCAGGTTCCTCTTGGTCTCGGTCAACGTCCGTCCCTGGGTGTTAACGCCGGGAATTTCCTCAACGTAGCCAACGTACCACTTTCCGCTCTTCATATAGACGGCGGTAAACTGTCCAATCATGGAGTTTTTCCCCTTTCTAAAAAGTATAACAGATATTCCATCCCCCAAGGGTCCTTTTCGACGATGACCAAACAGATTACGCGGCGGTGCGAAGGAGGGTCTCGACGAACTCCCCGTGGGTGAGGCCCCGAACATACAGGATGTTCCCTCCTCGAAGATAACCGCCGGCTTCAAGCCGGGCGAGATATGGCTCGGTCACCCAATGGACGGTCTCTTGATCCACCTCCAGGAACGCCTGCTTCAAGGCCAGCAGGCCCAGCCGGCTCTTGAACTTCTCCCGGAACTCGGCATCTCCCACCACCAGGTCAGCATCCTCAATGCTCTCGACCAACCGAATCCAGGAATCTTCTCCGGGATGAAGACTCCGCGCCAAAATCTCCTTCAAATCTCCCCTCTCATGCGGGACATAAATCTTTAACCCGGTGGATTCCAATGATCTCCCCAGCAGCAAAGACGCCTCCTTCGAAACCAACAGGACCCTCTCCTCCATCCCTGCGGCGGGGGAGATTGGGCTGACAATCCAATCCTCTTTGGTTACAACCACTCGAATCATGCCCTGCCCCTGCAGATGGATTTCCACAGAGCCTTGTGTTCCCGGTTCTCCCAGGATCCCTTCTCCATGGGCGAATGTCAGATGCGACACACCGGCGGATTTCCCGATCTGCTCCAGAAGGAAGCGGACATTTTGCAGAGACATCCGATCCGGATATTCCACGCCCAGTATTTCCTTAGGGAATGCCTCTGAGCTGAACTGGAGAAAACTGCCGGCATCCGTATTGCTCAAATAGATGGAAGAAGAGTCGTACCCTAAAAGCACCGTGTACCCTCTCAGTTCCACAGCGCCGCGAGGGAGCAAAGCATACTTCTCCAGGACCCGGGCCGGCCCTTTGGTGTCCTCGAGGACGATTCCAGTCCGCGTCGTCAGCTTCCGGATGAACCCCCGGTCATCGAGCGTTACGCTGTAAGTTTTCTCGGTGTTCATCCGCTGGGCCAGCGTCCGCTCATAATCCAGAAATGCCTGGGGTAGCTCCTCCGCCCCCGCGGTGGGGGTTTTTTCTGGTCTAAAAATTTTAAGTCGAGGAACCCCACTCAATTCTGCATAGAGTTGACGGAGTTCGTCGAGCAGCAAGGAAACCGTCTGATTTCGATCCTGATGCTGGCCAAGAGCGGTTGCCCACTGCAGTTCCCCGTAAAACGATCCCAGATAATCTGCCGCCTCTTTCAGGCCAGTTAGGCTAGAAAGTTTTCCATCCCGGAGGCTGATCTGTGTCCATGTCAGCCGATGCATCGTTTCGTAGAGCATCGGAGGCAAGTGTTCCTTCTCAGAGATGAAATGTTGTATGCCAGGATAAAAGGGAGCCAAGGCGCTCTCAATTCTTCTCAGGAATTCGTCAACTCTTTGGGCCGGCTCCTCCAGCCCAACGGCAGGAATAAGTGGTTTGAACTTGGAAGCAATTTCATCCGGATGGGCTTCCACTCTCTCCTGCGGGCGCAGGGCGAAGGCGGAGCCGGGGGGAAAACCGATGGCGATGGCTAGGAAAAGGGCTAGAAATCTGGTGATTTCTCGAGGGCGGCCGGAGCGAACAACGAGGGTGGCACCGACGAGGATCAGGGCGGCATCGAGCAGGAAGACCAGGCGCAGATCGATCACATGAAGCAACAGGATCCCCACCAGCGGAGCCGTGACTCCCCGCAGACCCAGCAGGGTCTGATGAATCGCCATCATCGTTGAGGGGTCGTGCTTTTTCGCCAGAGCGATCATGGCGCCGATCACGGCCAGGTCCAGCCCGGCGAAGGCGAAGCCGGAGAAAGCGGAAGCGGCGAAAAGCAGCCATCGGGACCGGGCCAGCCCGTAGCATAGGAGCGGCAGAATCATGAGAAACAGCACCTCGCAGATCACCCGGAACGCTCCTTGCCGGTCGATCCGGTGCCCCCAAAAATACAGGGACCCCAAGCGGGAGGCGGCCGAGACAAAGGCCAACTGCCCGACGAAGAAATTGTTCGCCTGGAACCGGTCCACGAGAAGAAGCGGGATCATCGGGATCGACATCAGGTTCCCGAACCCGTAGAGGAAAAAGCCGGATTCAAACCGCTTCAGGACCGGGTCGGCCCGAAGCAGGCGAGACAGTTGGAACGGATTGAGGCGGGAGATCGGAACCATCTCGGCCCTGGCCTTGGCCGGATACGGAATCTGTAAGAAAACCCAGCTGGCCGCCACCCCCGCCACCGCCGCGATTGGAAAAACCACCTGAAAGCCGACCAGGTCCAGGAGTTTTCCCCCTAAGGAAGCGGCCGCCATCGTCGAGATGCTGGAGACCATCCGGACCGAGCCCATCGCCTTGCCCCGGATCTCTTCTGGGTAAAGCTGGCGCATCACCTCGGTGTAGGCCGGGCTGTGGACGGGAATTAGGAACTGCGCCAGACACGCGCAGGCCACGAAGGCGGCCGGACTGGTGACCCAGGCCATCCCCAAGAAAAGAACCCGCGTCGCGGCGGTGGCGAAGGTGACGTAGGAGACCGGCGAGGTGAAGTGGACCTGGCGGGAGGCCCAGAAGAGGGAGAGGGTGTACCCTAGAAGAGGGATCGAGGTTAACAGGGCGATCTGCCAGACCGACGCCCCCAGCTGGCGGGCCACGACCCCGATGAACGGGACCGTCAGCCCCTCATAGACCCCGACCAGCAGTCCGGCGGCGACATCGTACCGGTAAGCGTGAGGGAAGGTTCGCAGGGTTTACAGCCGGCGGGCTAGGTTTTGGAGAATCTCAATCCGCCGTTCGACCGGCGGGTGGGTCGAGAAAAGATTCATCAGTCCCTGGGCGTTTAAGGGGTTGATGATGAATAGATGCGCCGTGGCCGGGTTGGCTCCTTCCATCGGGTGCTGGGCGGCGATGGAGTGGATCTTCTCGAGGGCGGAGGCCAAGGCCAGGGGCTTGCGGCAGAGCCGGGCGCCGGATTCGTCGGCCTGATATTCCCGCGACCGGGAGATCGCCATCTGAATCAGCATTGCGACAATGGGAGCCAGGATCGAGATCACCAGGAAGCCAACCAGTTGAAAGGGACCGCTTTCCCTGTCCCGATCGCGGCTGCCGCCGAACATCAAGCTCCAGCGGGCCATGTCGATCAGCATGTAGATCGCCCCGGCGATCGCCGCGGCGACGGTGCTGATCAGGGTATCCCGGTTGCGGACATGGGACAGCTCGTGGGCGATCACCCCGATCAGCTCATCCTGGTTGAGCATCTTTAAAATCCCCTCGGTGGCCGCCACCGCCGCGTGGTTCGGAGACCGCCCCGTCGCGAAGGCGTTGGGAACCTCGGTGGGGATTACGTAGACCTTCGGCATCGGGATGTCGGCCAGTTGGCTCAGGTGCCGAACCGCCTGCACCAGCTCCGGTGCCTCGGCTTCCGTGACCGGTTTGGCCCGATACATGGCCAGCACAATCTTGTCGGAGAACCAGTAGGTGACGAAATTCATGACCAGGGCGAACACAAATGCTGTGACCATACCGGAGCGGCCCCCGAGGAACCCTCCGATGGTGATGAACATCAAGGTAAGAACCGTCAATAGGAGTGCTGTCTTAAAGGTTTTCATTGGAATATGTTGGAGCCCCCTTTCTAATCCCTTATTATAATTCTTCGAGAATCCCGGTTCAAGCGGAAACGGCCTGCTTCGCCCTCAAGACGAACTCCCGGATCAATGCCGGATCTTTGCGGCCGGGGGAAAGCTCGACTCCGCTGGTCACATCGACTCCGTACGGTCGAACTTGGGTGACGGCATCGGCCACATTCTGCGGGTTGAGTCCCCCGGCGACGATCACGGGAATCCCGTGGGCCTTCGCCTGAACCGCCAACTGCCAATCGAAAGGGGTTCCGGTGCCCCCCCGCGCCCCCGGCTGACAGGCATCCAACACAATCGCATCCACCCCCTGGAAACGGGGAATTTGCTCCAAACTCTGGGTATCCTGCACCCGGATCGCCTTGATGAGCCGCACCTGCCCCTTGAAACGGAGAACCTCCTCCGGAGTTTCCTCTCCATGAAACTGAATTCCTTTCAAGGGGCAGACCCGCAAGAGCCCCTGAATGAACTCCGGGCTCTCGTTTGCCACCACCGCCACCGTCAGTACCGTCGGCGGCAGGGAGGGAAGGATCTCAGAGACGACCTCCCGGGTCACGGCCCGGGGACTGGCGGGAACAAAGATAAATCCGACCGCGTCGGCTCCCGCTTCCGCCGCCGCCAGGGAATCCTTCCGATTCGTGATCCCGCAGATCTTGACCCAGATCGGCTTGGCTACTCTCATGAGGAACTTACCATCCCATGAGTTCTTTGATTCTCTTTTCGATGTTTTCAGAGGACATCAGCTCTTCACCGATCAACACCGCGCGCGCGCCGGAGCGCCGAACGAATTCCTGATCCTCCCGGGAACGGATCCCGCTTTCGCTCACGGGGGTTCTGTCCGGAGGAATTTGCCGGATCAACCGCTGCGTGGTTTTTAAGTCCACCTGGAATGTGGTCAGATCCCGATTGTTGATCCCGAGGATCTGGGCTCCGGTCTCCAGCGCCGAGCCCAGTTCTCCCTCGGTATGAACCTCCACCAGAGCATCCAGAGAAAGGTCCCGGGCCAATCCGATGAGCCGCTTCAAGACCGGCGGCTCCAGGATCGCAACGATCAGCAGGACCCCGTCGGCCCCGGCGGCCGCCGCTTCCACCAGCGAATATTCCTCCAGCAGGAAATCTTTCCGAAGGACCGGCACCGGGACCGATTCCCGAACCGAGGTCAGATCCTTCAGACTCCCGGAGAAGAATTTCGCGTCGGTCAGGATGGAGATCGCCTGGGCCCCGGCTTGAACGTACGCCTTGGCGACCGAGACAGCATCGGCCCCCGCCCGGATCGGCCCGGCTGACGGAGAAGCCCGCTTCACCTCCGCGATCAAACTCACAACTCCCGGCCGGTCAATCGCCCGCCGGAAATTCCGGACCGGCGGCCGATCTTTCAGCGCCCGCTCCAGGAAACCGATGGGCCGGTTCCGTTTGGTTTCGGCGATCTCCAACCGTTTGTACGCGATGATCTCGTCGAGTTTTGTCATTTCCCGCCTGCACGAGTGATCTGTTTCAACGCTTCAAACACCGCTCTTGCCTTGCCCCGGTCGAGGGAATTGGCCGCCAAAGTCAGCCCGGCGTTTAGGTCGCCTGCGGCGCCGGAAACGTACAGGGCCGCCGCCGCGTTGAAGCAGACTGCGTCGCGGACCGGCCCGGTTTCCCCGGAGAGAACCTTTTCGGCGATTCGGGCATTCTCCTGAGGAGACCCTCCTCGGATTTGCTCCAGGCGGGCCTTGGGGATCCCGAACATTTCCGGGGTCACGGTGTAGTCGGCGAACCGTTGCGGATCCTGTTTAACGTTGATCTCTAAAATTCGAGTCGCGCCGGTCGTGGAAAGCTCGTCCTGCCCGTCGGCGCCGCGGACCACCAGCGCCCGCGCCGCCCCTAAGCCCAACAGGGCCTTCGCGTACAGATCCATCTTGGCCTCATCGGCCACCCCCACCACCTGATGCCGGACTCCGGCCGGGTTGGTCAGCGGCCCCAAAAGGTTGAAGATCGTCGGCACCCCAAGCTCCTTCCGGATCGGAGCCACCGCCTTCATCGCCGGATGGAACCGGGGAGCGAACAGGAATCCGAAGTTGGCCTCCCGGATGCACCGCTCGACGACGGCCGACTCAACGTCGATCGCCACCCCGAGCGCCTCCAGCAGATCGGCCGATCCGCAGGCCGAGGTGATGGCCCGGTTGCCGTGCTTGGCGACCGGGACGCCTGCACCGGCGACGACCAGCGCCGCGATCGTTGAGATGTTCACCGTTTTCAAGCCGTCGCCGCCGGTGCCGCAGGTGTCGATGAGAATCCGCCCGTTGGTCTTGACCGCCGCGGCGCGGGAGCGCATCGCCCGGGCCGCCCCCACCACCTCGGACAGCGCCTCCCCTTTCGCACGCAAGGCGAGGAGGAACTGTTTCACTTCATCGGCGGAGGAGGTGCCCTCCATGATCTGAGCCACAGCGGCCTCCGCTTCCATTTCGGTTAGGTGGCGGCCGGATTGGACCGCCGCCAAAAGAGAGGAGAAAGTCATCTCGAGCCACGAAGTGGCGAGAGATCTCGTTTTAAAGACGAGATTTCTCGGCCTGACGGCCTCGAAATGACAGGTGTGTTCATACCTTGAGGAAATTCCGGAGGAGTTGTTTGCCGACGGTCGTGAGGATCGACTCCGGATGGAACTGCACGCCGAAGATCGGGTACCGGCGGTGCTGCAGGCCCATGACCTCATGCTCCTTCGTCTGGGCGGTGATCTTTAGCGCCGCCGGGAATTTTTCCTTCTTGACGACCAGGGAATGGTACCGGGTCGCCTCGAAAGGGTTGGGTAGTCCCTTAAACAGGGGGCTTTTGTCATGATAGATCAAACTCGTCTTCCCATGCATGAGCCGAAAGTTCCGCTCGACCACTCCCCCGAAAACCGCGCCGATGCACTGATGCCCGAGACAAACTCCAAGCAATGGAATCTTCGGCCCCAGTTCCCGGATCACCTCATTGGAGATCCCGGCATCCTTCGGGCTTCCGGGGCCGGGAGAGATCACGATCCGGTCCGGCTTCAGCCGCTTCGCCTGATCCAGCGTCAGTTTGTCGTTCCGGTAGACGATAAGTTCCTGCCCCAGCTCCCCCAGATACTGGACGAGGTTGTAGGTGAAGGAGTCGTAATTGTCGATCATCAGGATTCGCTGCTTCGCCATCGCTATCCCTTCCCGGGCTGGACCTCCCCCGCCTGGGCTCCGATGACCAGGATCTTCACGATCAGCGCCGCTGCACTCATGGCCTCACCTCTCTCAACTGAACGTGCCCAGTTACAATCCGTTTGACGTATGCAGGCACTTCACTCTTAACCGCCTGCGCTTTCTTCTTCATCTGATCGTACGTCTCTACCTCATCTCCCTCCCAAACGATGTCCGCTCTTCTGATTTCTTTCAGCGCCACATGGACATAATCCTTCGGGCTAGCCCAATAGCACTTCAAACAAATCTGCGGAGCTTTCCCGCTGAGAAGGTTCTGACAGTGTTCACAGGACCATGATTTTGCTCGATTACAGGGTCCACAGAGCAACATGTAATCCTTAGGTTTTCTGATGCTGATTCTCCCCTCGCCCGCTACCTCGTAGGGTATCCGGTGATCAATCTGAAGATACCGAGACTCTAGATGAGCTGAACAGATGCCGCATTGTCCCTTGTGCTTCTGGAACAGCTGCTTCTTGAAAGCCCTTGAGAATACCGTCCGACCCCCAAGACGCTCCCTCTGTATTTTTGCTAGGTCACCAAACTTGTACGCTGCAATCGAGCGGCCATCGGACGATTTGACGCGAAATGTCTCTAGGGGTATTCCTGCTTCTCGAACGTCTCTGGCTGCTCTAGGAGGATGGCTATAACCATATTTCTTCTCCAATTCCTCCGTAGTGATAAATCCTTTCTCCAGAATTCGGTCGATGACAACTCTGGCTCGTTTGTTGGAAATCGTTTTGAGTAACTTGGAAACCGCTTTTGGAAGCGCACTAGGCATTTATGAGAGCACCAAACGTGAGCTGAAGAGGCTTTCGGATGTGCTTGGGGAACTCAACCCTGCTCCGCAACTCAGCCCTTAGTCGACGCACAAGGGCATCAGACAGGTACACCGATTCATACGTTACCTCTTCTCGTCCCAATAAGGTAGCCTGCGTAGATCTCCCCGCCTCAATCTCGATATGAGCTAAACCAAGCGTATGGGGAAGTCCGCGCCCATAGGTCTTGTTTCCGCAACGGCCGTCATAACTCAGGATAAATGAGGTGCCGCAATCAACGAGCATCTTCAGCGTCTCTGTGATTTCTTGTATGGCGACGCTACTGCTGTATCTCGAATCTCTGCGATTGCACACACCCTGATACGGAGGATCCATATACACCAGATCGGTGTCACGCACCGATTGGAGCATTTCTCGGTAATCCTGGCTTGTGATCTTAACTCGAGAGCGAAGGAGGGCCGATACAGAGACGATATCCTCTTCCATGCTGTCAGGCTCTCTTCCATTTCTTCTGTTATCAGGACTTTGGTTAAACTCCCCTTCCTCGTTGTATCGAACTGAGGCCTTCACGCATCGGGCCAATAGGTAAAGCAGGTGCTCGGGTCTCTTGCAACGATTGAATTCATCTCTGACCTTATCGTAAAAGAGCCTCTCATCGCCCAATTGTTCTCGCCACAATCCCCTATAAGCGTTGGCTATGCGTTTCGGATGATCAACGATCTCTCGCCAAAGCTGCATCAAAGGTCTATTGATATCGTTTATATGAAATCTCTTGGCCTTGCCATAAAAAGCCGCCGCCAACGATACTGCTGCTGAACCAGCAAATGGTTCGACGAGTGTCCCAATGTCGGTCGGGAAAAAAGATAGGATGTGTTTGGCAATGTTCCGCTTGCTTCCCTGATACGGAATCGGATGGGGAACTCGCATCACAAAGACTCCCCGAGTCTGGGACTCAAAGGTGGGAATAAAAAGGGTCCGACGGTCATCGAGCCAAACGGCGCAGATGCCGTTTCATTCCTGTCGCTGTCTTGTAAACAGTGCCGGGCTCTTTCGCCAACATCTGTAACTTCTTCCACTCCTTGGGCGCAAACTCTTCTTCCAGAGCGAGATCGCGTTCGGAAATCTTTCGAAGAACCGCCTTGGGCTTGCCCCGGACGGTCAGGATGACATCGCTCTGATCCAGACGCCTCAGCACCGCCTCTGTCTTGGTTTTGAATTCCCGAATATTCACAAACTGAACCATAGCCCCTCCATGTAACTCAATTGTGATACAACAAGAATACCATAGGATGTTCTGACCGGCAACGTGATTATGGGCGCGCAGGGTCTCCTTCGCTGCTTTGAATTGAGAACTGCCTAATTCTCCACGACCAGCGACATTTGTACCAGTAAGAAGCGGGGGGCTGCACGTCCTTGGCCGCGGAATAGGACAGGTGCAGGTAGATTTCGAGACTCTCCTTACCATCATCGTACAGGGCAAGACTATTCTCGGGGCTCATTACAAAGCTTGTAACGATACGGAATGGAGCGTTTGGAAATATGGTAACGCCTTTGAAACTAATTGGCGAGTTCTTGGGTGTCATATAACCCCTGGAAGGAGATCCCATCCTAAAATCTGCCAAAGTCACATCCTTGGCCGGTATCGAACCATAGTTTTTCACTTCTAAGGTCAGTTCACAAAATTCGCTACCTAGATCTTTTGGGTCTCGTACGCCTGTGCGCCGAAAATCGACTGGACGTATCTCAACGTAGGGACGGTAAATCAAGGCGGAATCGAGCCGAGATTGCGTGAGTTGGTTTGCGCTGATTCCGCGCAGCCTTAGCGACTCACAACTAGAAATAACTGTTGCAACAACCAAAGCAGAGGTCAGCGCTATCATCCAGCGAGAATGCTTCTGGTTCTCCGCAGCAAGTTTCTCGTTGGATCTAATTCCGTCGCGAAGCGCTTGATTCACCTGGCCCAAGCCACTGCCTAGGCCAAGCAGTTTCTCTGCCAGTCTCTGTAAATTGGCATCGGTTTCTGCCGATAATCGCGCCCTCAAAATTGACTGGGCTTTCTTGAGCTTGAATTCTTCTCCCTCCTGGTGAGGAGCTTCGGAGATTGCTTTCAGAAGTTCTTCTGTTGTCATTTCGTGGAGCGGCTTATTCACGTCATTTACCTTACAAGTTGGTCAGGGCTAGGCGAGTCGCGGGCCGGGCACCCCGGCGGGGGACTCGCCACGGCAAGCGATCACGCGAGCCCCTGTTCGGCGAGGCGGATCGCCTCCAGCATCCCGGCCGCCTTGGCTTTGGTCTCCTCGTACTCCCGGTCCGGCTTGGAATCGGCGACAATCCCCGCCCCGGCCTGGACGTAGGCCTTTCTCCCTTTGACCAGCACGGTCCGGATCGTGATGCAGGTGTCTAGGTTGCCGGTAAAGCCGATGTAGCCGACCGCCCCGGCGTACGGCCCGCGGGAATCCGGCTCAAGCTGGTTGATGATCTGCATCGCCCGAACCTTGGGGGCTCCGGTCACGGTGCCGGCCGGAAAGGCGGCCCGGAACACGTCGAAGGAGTTCTTCCCTTTCTTTAATTTCCCGACGACGTCGCTGACCAGGTGCATCACATGGGAGTACCGCTCCACGGTCATGAAGTCGTTGACCTTGACCGACCCGTACTCGCATACCCGGCCGATGTCGTTCCTCCCTAAGTCGGCCAGCATCAAGTGCTCCGCCCTCTCCTTCGGATCCCGTTTCAAACCCTCCTCGATCTCCCGATCCGCCGCCGGGGTTTTCCCTCGGCGCCGGGTACCGGCGATGGGCCGGGTCTCCACTACCCCATCCTCGCACCGGACCAGGATCTCCGGGGAAGAACCGACCAACGAGAAGGATCCGAGATCCAAATAAAACATGTAGGGAGAAGGATTCAAGGAGCGCAGGGCCCGGTAGATCTCGAAGGCCGGGCAGCGAATTGGCACCTGGAACCGCTGGGACAAAACGATCTGGATGGTCTCTCCCTCGCCGATCGCCTGCTTCGCCCGGCGGACCCCCCGGGTGAAGGCGGACCGGCTCATGTTGGACCGGACCGTGCCTGTCATTCCCGCCCTCGATGTCACTCGAGGGTGAACTGACATCACTGTGGCTAAGGGTCGTTGCAGCTGCCGGGCCATCCCCTCCACCCGGCCCGCCGCTTTCAGGTAGGCAGACCGGGCCCGCCGCTTCAAAGAAGAAGCCGGCCCCGGAGGAATCAGGGCATTGGCCACCACCTTCATCTGATGCTCGAGATGATCAAAGATCACCGGCGCGTCCGACAAAAACCAGACGCTGTCCGGCACCTTCAAGGAATCCGGCTTCTCTGGCCCGATCGGCTCCAAGAACCGGACCGTCTCGTACCCGGCGTAGCCGACCAGCCCACCGGAAAAACGGGGCAGCCCCGGCACCGTGACCGGCCGGTAGGCCCGCAGAAGCCGCTCAAGCTCATCGAGCGGGTCGCTGGAAGTAGTCCAGGCGCGTGTCCCTCGAGAACCGGTCAGCCGCATCTTCTTCCCCTTGGACTCCAGGACCCAGCTCGGGGCCGATCCCAAGAAAGAATAACGGCCGAGCCGCTCCCCCTGCTCCACCGACTCCAGAAGGTAGGAGGGTCCGGACCCCTCCAGCTTTAAGTAAGCCGAGAGGGGGGTTTCAAAATCGGCAGGGATCTGCCGGTAGACCGGGATCAGGTTCCCCCGTCTGGCCAGGCGAAGAAATTCCTCGAACGAAGGGTAAAGCATTGAATGGGTCATTGCGAGGAGCGAATGCGACGAAGCAATCTCCCATAGACTGCATCTGGATCAAAGATCCTCTTCCCCCGGACGAGCCATTTACCGCTTTTCAATGTCCGGAAGAAACAGGACCGGTAGCCGGTGTGGCAGGCCCCGCCGGTCTGGGAGACGCTGACCAGAAGCACGTCCCCGTCGCAGTCAAGAGCGATCCTCTTCACTTTCTGAATGTGGCCGGAGGACTCCCCTTTGAGCCACATCCTTCTGCGGGAGCGAGAATAGAAATGGGTCTTCTTTGTCTTAAGCGTCTTCATCAGCGCTTGCCTGTTCATCCAGGCCATCATGAGAACCTGATGGGTCTTGGCATCCTCGACAACCGCCGGGATGAGCCCCTTTGCATCAAACTTCACATCGTCCATCCAAGATTTCATATACACTCCGGCTACAACCTGATGGGTATCCCTTGCCGCTTCAAATACCGCTTCGCCTGTGGGACGGTGAAGGTCCGATAATGGAAGATCGAGGCGGCCAGCACCGCGTCGGCCTTTCCCTCCCGAAAAGCCTCCGCCAGATGTTTTAACGTGCCGGCCCCGCCGGAAGCGATCACCGGAATCGGGACCGCCGAGGCGACCGCCCGGGTGAGTGCGAGGTCGTAGCCGAGTTTCGTCCCGTCGCAATCCATCGAGGTCAAAAGAATTTCCCCCGCTCCCCGGTCCGCGGCCTCCCTCGCCCATTTCACCGCGTCCCGCCTCGTCGGCGTTCGGCCTCCATGAACATACACCTCCCACCCTCGCCCCGATCTCTTGGCGTCGACGGCCGTCACGACGCACTGGCTCCCGAACCGGCGGGCCGCCTGGGTGATCAGCTTAGGATTCTTGACCGCCGCGGTGTTCACCGACACCTTGTCGCACCCCTGCGCCAGGAGCCGCCGGATCTCCTCGAGGGAACCGATCCCACCCCCGACGGTAAACGGGATGAACAGCACCTGGGCCACGGCCCGAGCCAGGCGGACCCGCGTGGAGCGGGCCTCAGCCGACGCCGTGATGTCGAGGAAGACCAGCTCATCGGCCCCTTCGGCTTCGTAGCGGCGGGCCGCCTTGACCGGATCGCCGGCATCTTTTAAGCCGAGGAAGCGGACGCCCTTGACGACCCGGCCGGATTTGACGTCGAGGCAGGGGATGATCCTTTTGGCGAGCATAGCTCCAGTGCTTTCCTTAAATCCAGTTTCCCTTCGTACAGGGCCCGGCCGATCACGACGCCGCTTAGGCCCAACGGTTCCAGTTCCATGAGCTTCGTGAGATCCTCCAACGAGCTGACCCCTCCCGACGCGAAACAGGCCGCCGCCCCTCGAGTGAGTTTGAGGACCTCTTTTAACGGGTCGATCGAGGGGCCGGTCATCGTCCCATCCCGGGCGGCGTCGGTGTAAATCACCGTCTTGACCCCCTGATTGATGAGCCGGCGGATCAGGGCCTCCGGCTTCATCCATTCATTCCGGACCCACCCTTCGATCGCCACTCGGCCTCCTTTGACATCGACCGCGACGGCGATCCGATCCCCGTGGGCTTTCAACGCCCGGGTCATAAAGGATTCATCCAGACAGGCCTTCGTTCCCAAGATCACCTGGTCCACGCCGGCCGAGAGGTACTGCTTGACGGCGGCAAGGGTCCGGATCCCTCCGCCGGTCTGGATCGGAACGGAAACCCCCTTGGCGATCTGAGCCACTACCTCCAAGTGCTGAGGGGTCCCCGTCAATGCCCCGTCCAAATCGATCACGTGCAGGCGCCGGGCCCCGGCCTCCACCCATCGACGGGCCATCGCCACCGGATCCTGGGCGTAGACCAGCTCCTCGGAGAAATCGCCCCGCACCAGCCGGACCACCTTTCCCTTCTTTAGATCAATCGCCGGAATGATCAACATGACGAAACCACCTTCAAAAAATTCTCCAGGATCTTCAAGCCCCACCTCTGGCTCTTTTCCGGATGAAATTGAGTCGCCCAAAGCCGCTCTCCGTTCCAAACGATCGACGGAAACCGCCGGCCGTACCGCGTGGTTGAAACAATCATTTCACTCCCCTTTGGCTCCGCGTAAAAACTATGAACGAAATACATGAAAGCCCCGTCGGGTATCCCCGCCAGCAGCGGGGTCCTGGAACTGAGCTCAATCCGGTTCCAACCCATGTGGGGAATCTTGAGTCCCTTCGACCGGGGCAGTTTCCGAACCCGGCCCGGAAAGATCCCAAGGCCCCGGACCCCCGGGGACTCCTCGCTGGACTCAAACAGAAGCTGGAGTCCGAGGCAAAGTCCCAAGAAAGGTTTCCCCTCCCGGATCGAAGCGACGATCGGATCCTTCAGCCGTCGGGCCTTCAGCTCGGCCATCGCCTCCCCGAACGCCCCCACACCGGGGAAGATCAGGGCCTTTGAGTGGGAGACCGTTTTCGGGTCGGATGTGATTCGGGCCCGCACCCCCAAGAATTCCAGGGCCTTCGCCACGGAGGCCAGGTTCCCCATCCCGTAGTCGATGATCGCAATCATAACTTCCCCTTGGTAGAGGGGACCCCTTTGACCCGGGGATCCCGCTCCACGGCCCCCCGCAGGGAGCGCCCCAGCGCTTTAAAGACCGCCTCCAGGATGTGATGGATATCCCCATCCGCTTTTAAAACATCCAGATGGACTGTGATTCGGCTCTCCGTCACAAAACTTTCCAAGAAGTGCCTGGCGTCGTCCAGATCATAAGGAAAACCGGACCGCCGGTCCGTCAGGCGGCGAAATGAATCCGCCCCTCTTTTCGCCGCCCAATCCAACCGGAAATAGGGGCGCCCGCTTAAGTCGGCGACCGACCGGACCCGGGCCAGCGACTCGTCCATCGGCACAAAGGCAGATCCCATCCGCCGGATCCCTCTTTTCTCGCCGAGGGCCCGCTTGAACGCCTCCCCCAGGGCCAGCCCCAAATCCTCGTTGGTGTGGTGGAGATCCACGTCCAAATCCCCTTTGGCCGTAAGCGCCAGGTCAAACAGGCCATGCTTGGCGAAAAGCTCCAGCATGTGGTCCAGGAACCGGACGCCGGTCGCGACCGTGGACCGTCCAGATCCATCGAGGTTTAGTTTCCCTCGGATGGTAACCTCTTTTGTCTTTCGATCAATCTTCGCAATACGCGGTTTCATTCTTCACCATCTTTCCCGAATCTCGCCTGCACCGATTCCCAATGTTTGGGCAATCCTTCGATCGTCGCCAGCCGCTCGATCATCCCCTTGGCGTTCTCCAGCGCCTTGCGGGAATAGCCGATCACGTGGCTCACCTTCACGAACTCTCCCACCCCCAGCCCCGAGAAGAACCGGGCCGTCCCGCCGGTGGGCAGGACATGGCTGGGCCCGGCCGCGTAATCCCCGACGGAGGCCGGCGAGTAGGGCCCGATAAAGATCGCCCCGGCGTTCTTGATCTTCCGGATCAGCGCCTCCGGCCGGCGGACATGAATCTCCAGGTGCTCCGGGGCGACGGCGTTGGCGATCTCCGCCGCCTCATCCAGACTTTTCGCCAGGAGGATGTATCCCCGGGAAACCTTCTGCCGGATGGTCCGGGCCAGCGTCTTGGAGGTCGTGATCAGGATCGCCAGCCCCTGGTGATGCTCGTTCTCCGCCTCCAGGTCTCGGGCCACGAACTCCGGGTTGGCGAACTTGTTGGCGATCACCGCGATCTCCGTCGGGCCGGCCGTCATGTCAATGTCCACGTAGCCGAACACCTGCCGTTTGGCCTCGGTGACGTAGGCGTTGCCGGGCCCGACGATCTTGTCCACCTTGGGGATCGTCTTGGTCCCGAACGCGAGCGCCCCGATCACCTGCGCCCCGCCGGCCTTGTAGACAGCCGTCACCTTGAGGAGATTGGCCACGACCAGGATGTGCGGATCGACGGAACCGTCGGCCTTCGGCGGGGTGACAAGGATGATCTCCTTGACTCCCGCGATCTTGGCCGGAAGCACCGTCATGTATACCGTCGAGACCAGCGGCGCCGTGCCCGAGGGGACGTACACCCCCACCCGCTCCAATGGAACATGGTGCTCCCCCAGCACCACCCCGTTCTCATCCCGGATCCGCCAGGGCCGCTTCACCGAGCGCTTGTAGAACCGCTCCACGTTCTCGATCACCGTCTTCAAAGAGCCGATGAACTCCGGGCTGATGTTCTGGAATGCGGCCGACACCTCCGCCTCGGTGGTCTTCAACTGTTTCGGCGTCAGGCGGACCTTGTCGAATCGGCGGGTGTATCGGAGGAGCGCCTCATCCCCCTCGGTCCGGACCGCCTGAAGGATCTCCCGCACCCGATCCTCGATCCGGGCCCGGCGGGAAAATCCCCGCGAAGTCAGCTTTTCCCACTCTTTGCTTCTGACCCGAATAATCCTCACTTCACCCGCTCCTCAATGTATCGGACCAGCCGTCCTTCTACTTCTAAAAATTTAGAAGGTTCTTTGATCCGGCCCTGAGCCATATCGGACCGCCCCCCGCCCGAACCCCCGGCAATCTCCGTAGAAAGTTTGAGCAACGCATCCGCCAAAATTCCCTTCTTTTGAGCGGTCCCGCCGGAGGTCGCCACGCAAAATCCCTGCGCATCCGAAAGGAAGATGATCGCTTCCGGCTCGGTCTTGCGAATCGCATCGGCAGAAGAGCGCAGGGCCACAGGATTCATCGGCTCAGGAAATTGCGCCGAGTAAAAGTGAAAGGAAGCGACAGCTTTCGCGGCCACATTCCGGGCCTGCGCCTGGGCTCCTTCGACCTTCAGCTGTTGAATCTCTTTCTCCAATTGGTTGCCCTGCTTTTCCAGGCGTTCATTCTCCTCTTTTAACTTGGACGCCTTTACCTTGAGGGATTCAAACGCGGCCAACCCGTCGGAAGCCCCCATTTAGACGGCTCCCTTGACTTTCACCTTCAACGAGCTTTTTTCCTTTTCCAGCCCCTTGTTTCGCTTCATCAAACGTTCATGATCTTGCTCTAACCGAGCCACCTCCATCTTCATGGAATCCAAAGCGGTTTGATCGGAGAGAGCCTCTATGCGTCGGACGCCGGAGGCGATGGAACCCTCCTCCGCGATCGTCAGGAGCCCGACCTCACGGGTAGAATTCAGGTGCGTGCCGCCGCAAAGCTCTTTCGAAACCTCTCCGATCGAGACGACCCGCACCTGATCCTCATACTTCTCCCCGAAAAGAGCCATTGCCCCGGCGGCCCGGGCTCTTTCCAGGGACGTCTGTTCGACGGAGACCCCCAGGCCGGCGGCGATCCACTCGTTGACGAGCGACTCCACCGACTCCCTCTGCTGGGAAGAGAGCCCCCTGCCGTGGGAAAAATCAAACCGAAGATGATCCGGCGCCACCAGCGACCCTGCCTGCACCACATGCTCCCCCAGAATTTTCCGCAGCGCCGAGTGAAGAAGATGCGTCCCGGTGTGATTCTGAGCGACCTGGCGCCGCCTCTTTGAATCCACCTCTGCGGCGACGGGGTCGTTCACCTGGATTTTTCCCTCGACGAGCTCGGCCCGATGAAACAGGACGGATCCGACCCATTGGGTGTCGGTGACTTTCAATTTCCCCTCGGGCCCGGCCAAGGTCCCGGCGTCGCCGACCTGCCCGCCGGATTCTCCATAAAAAGGAGAGCGGTTTAGGATCACCCCGAGGGCCGCCGGCGCCTTCACCGATTTAACCATCTGATTTTCCTGGATCAGACCTATCACCTTCGCCTGCGCCGTCAGCTGATCGTACCCGATGAACTCGGTCTTCCGGGCAACCTGCACGATCAGCTCCTGCAGGGTATTCTTCGCGAAGATCTCGCCGCCGAACTTACTACTCGCCTTCGACCCGGCCTGCAGAAGGTTCAGCGCCTTCTCAAAATCCTCGCGAGATGGAGGAATTACATTTTCCTGACGACATACCTCAACGATTTCGTCATAGGAGAGCCCGTGCGTATCGTAGAAACGGGCCGCCGCCTCCGCTGTTAAGATTTTCCGGTCATGGTTCGACGGGCTCACCATGACCGGCTGTCTTAAGCCCGTCCCCTCCGGTCGTCCTGAGCCCCCGATCAAGTCGGGGGCAGGCTCTGTCGAAGGACGACCGGCCCCTCTGATTTCTTGCCTCAGAAGCGGCAGCTTCTCCTCAAGGGTCTGCTGGAACTTCTCCTCCTCGGCCTGGATCGCCTTGGCGATCGACTCCCGCCGGGCCGTCAGCTCCGGGTACCCCTCCGCCACAATCTTCGTCACCACCGGCACCAACTTGTACAGGAACGGCTTCTTCAATCCCAGGGTCATCCCGGCCCGCTCCGCCTTGCGCAAAAGCATCCGAAGAACATAGCCCCGCCCCTCGTTGGAGGGAACCACCCCGTCCCCGATCAAGAAGGTCAGGGCCCGCAGATGATCCGCGATCGCGTAGACCGCTCCCCGCTGATCGGCCCGCAGGGTCCCCGGCGCCTCATCCCTCAAAAGATGGACCAGCACCTCGATGATCGGCTCGAACCCGTCGGTCTCAAAGACCGACATCTTATCCTGCGTCACCGCCGCCAGCCGCTCCAAGCCCATCCCGGTGTCGATGTTCTTCGCCGGCAGCGGGGCCAGTTTCCCATCGGACTGGCGGTCGAACTGGGTGAAGACCAGGTTCCAGACCTCCACGAACCGCCCGCAGGAACAGGCCGGCGAACAATGGTCCGGGTCCGGGCAGGTCCTGCCGATCAAACAGCGGCCGTAATCGTAATAAATCTCCGAGCAGGGCCCGCAGGGGCCGTTGGGCCCGTCGGCCGGAGCGTTGGAGGGCCAGAAATTCTCCTTCGCCCCGAACCGGACGATCCGCTCCGGCGGATAATTCATGCTTTGCGTCCAGATCCGGTAGGCCTCCTCATCCTCTTCGTAAACGGAAGCCCAAAGTCGATCCGGAGAGATTTTCAGCTCAACGGTCAAGAAATCAAAAGCGAACCGTATCGCCTCCGCTTTGAAATAATCCCCGAACGAAAAATTTCCCAGCATCTCGAAGAAGGTCAAGTGGGAGGGGGTCTGCCCCACCTGTTCCACGTCGCCGGTCCGGAAACATTTTTGGCAGCTGGCCGCCCGCTTCATTTCTTTCTTGATTCCCAAGAAATAATCCTTGAACTGGTTCATTCCGGCGCCGGTAAAAAGCAGGGTGGGGTCCTTCGCCGGGATCAGGGAGTCGCTGGGCACAACGGTGTGTCCCCGGGCCCGAAAGAAAGCCAGAAAACGTTTGCGCAACTCGTCGCTACTCATATCCGGTCATGGTTCGACAGGCTCACCATGACCGGATTCACCCGTTCGTTCTGAGCCTGTCGAAGAACGAACGGAACTCCTTCCACCGACTTCCCGGACCACCTTGTAAACCACCTCGGAGGAAAATCCCCGCCGTGCCAAGAACCCGGCCAGCCGGCGCTGAAGCGCTTCCTTCCCCACTCCTTTTAGGTGGGCGACCCGGCGCAGGGCCAATTCACGGGCGGTCTGGAATTCATCCTGCTCTCCCACCGACTGCCCAACGGCCTGGAGCGCCACGTCGGAAGAAACCCCTTTTGCTTTCAGATCCATCACCAGAGCCCGCCGGCTCATCGGCTTCGAGGCCATTCGCTCGCCAGCGAAATAACGGGCGAATTTCTCGTCGTTGACAAGATCTTTCTTCTTGAGCTCCACCAGGAGAGAATCAAGGACGGCAGGATCCACCCGCTTGGACGTGAGGCGCCGCCGCAGTTCCGACTCCGACCGGGGCCGGAATTTGAGCAGGAGAAGGGCCTGGGCCCGCGCCCTCTCGAGAGAAGAAACGGTTTCCGGCAAGATTACTCGCTTCCTTCTGGAACGACGACGAAACCCCGAGATGTTTTAAGCAGGGTGTCTCCCTTCACCGCCTGGGAGGCCTTCTTAAAATCGCCGGTGGAGTTGATCGACTGCCGGCCCAATCCGTGGATGACATCCCCGACCCGCAATCCCGCTTCCTCCGCGGGAGAACCCGGTTCCACACGGGTCACCAGGACTCCCTGTGTCTCCTTCAACTGGAACCGTTCAGCCAACTCCGGAGTGATCGTGCCGACCTCCAGTCCGCGCCAGGTTTTCTCTTCCCGGGGGGCCTCCCCGGCTTCCCCGTTTTCCGACTCCGATGGGCGCTCGCTCACTTCCACGGTCACATTGACCAACCGGCGGTCCCGAAGAATCTGCAGGGCAACCCGTTTCCCCACCTTGGTCCGGGCAACCTGCTTCAATAATTCCCGGATATCCTTGATCGGCTGCCCATCGTAGCTCTTGATCACATCCCCGTCCTTCAAGCCCCCTTTTTCTCCGGGGGATCCGGGGAGCACCTTGGCCACGATGACTCCCTCCTTCGATTCCAGCCCGAACTGTTTGGCCAGCTCTTCGGTCAGGTCCTGGACGTTGATCCCCAGCCAGCCGTACAGCACCTTCTTGCCGTGGATCAGATCTTCGAGGATCGACTTGGCCCGGTTGCTGGGGATGGCGAAACCGACCCCCTGATAGCCGCCGGTCGTCGAGAAGATCGCCACATTGATCCCGATCACCTGGCCCTTCAAGTTCACAAGGGGCCCGCCGCTGTTTCCCGGGTTGATGGCGGCATCGGTCTGGATGAGACTCGAGTAATCCCTCTCCGGCCCGCTGCGGATGGACCGATTCAGCGCCGAGATCACCCCGACGGTCACGGTCGGCTCGCTGCCTCCCACGGCGAAACCAAAAGGATTCCCGATGGCGATCGCCCACTGGCCGATCTTGACGGACTCCGAATCCCCCAGCTCCGCTACCGGAAGATTCTTGGCCTGAATCTTGATGACCGCCATATCCGACCTCAGATCCGATCCCTTGATCTGGCCTTTAAACTCTCTCCCATCGGGGAGGGTCACCGTCACCTTGTCGGCCCCGTGGATCACATGCTCATTGGTCAGGATGACTCCCTCGCCGTCGATGATCACCCCGGTCCCTAAACCCCGCTGTTTAAACTCCCGCTCCGGCACCTGGCCGAAAAAATCGGAGAAGAACCGGTCGAAGCGTTCGTCGTTAAACTCGGGGAACGGGGAGCCCATCGACCGGCGCCGAAGCTGCACCTTCTGCGTCACCTCCGTCGAGATGGAAACTACCGCCGGCCCGACCCTGCGGCTCACATCGACGAACTGATCCTGCAGCTGCTCCACCACACTTGGGGCATCCGCCGCTGCCGGCCCGCACGCGAGAAATAAGAGTGAAGTTGTCACTAAAAACACATATCCCGTTCGCCCTGAGCTTGTCGAAGGGCGAACGGATCGACTCTGCAAGATTCGTGCTTCGACAGGCTCAGCACGAACGGTTGGCTCAACATGCCTCATCGCTACCTCGTTTCACCTCCATGAGTGAAACAGCGTGTCGTGAAAAACCACACGACACGCTGTCCGGGTGCGGTTGCCTAGTAACGCTGTGTTTCGAGCGGAGCTTACCGGCCCACGAGCTGGCCGTCCCTAGCGCTCACAGAACGACTCACCGCTGCCACCGGGGAAACGGACTTGACCTCTTCCCTGAGCTTCGATTCCAACTCCAACATCAGCTTTGGATTTTCCTTCAGGAATGCCCGGGCATTCTCCCGGCCCTGGCCCAGTTTCACTTCCCCATAGGTGAGCCACGTCCCGGACTTCTGCAGAACACCCGTCTGAGTGCCCACGTCAATCAGATCCCCGGACTTCGAGATCCCCTCATCCCACATGATGTCAAACTCCGCCTGCCGGAACGGAGGGGCCACCTTGTTCTTCACCACCCGGACCCGGACGTGGGAGCCGATCACTTCATCCCCCCGCTTGATGTGCTCGATGCGGCGGATGTCCAGCCGGACCGAGGAGTAAAATTTCAAGGCCCGTCCGCCGGGCGTCGTCTCGGGACTGTTATGGGCGATCACCCCGTCCGCCAAAAAGTTATGTGTGCCATCCACCTCAATGTCGAAACGATGCATGCTGCGGGTCATTGGTTTCTCATGGACGTCAACAACCGGCATCGGCAGTGGTTTCAATACCGTCGACTGAAAAACCGGTTTCACGTGAAACTGTCCTCGGTACTGAGGGAGCAGTTTATATTCCATGCTGGGATGGACATAAGGCGCGACGAGTTGGTGGAACTGTTCCGTACCGTGTTTTGGAAACACCAGAACGGCCTTTCGACGCTTACCCTGCAAAACCAACTTTACATCCACACCCCAGCCTTCACGTAATCGTGCAGCAAGCCGCTGCCGACTCTCCGGTTCAATGGCCTCTACGCAGATGGTACTTCTCCCAGCAGTGCCGGCTTTATTCCTAATGGCCAAGTTCCCGTCATCCATATACCAAATCGACAAGGCCAGAGGCGTCAACTGCTTAAGAAACCGCCCTGGCAGGTGCTTTTGACTTCCCCGGTAAATCTCTCGTTGGAGAGGCAACAGCTCTGGCAAGGGCGTCAAATCTATTCCTAATCCTCCCTTGCTGTTCCTATACAAGGTCGTCGGGATATTCTCGAACAGGGAAGCCTTCCACCCTGCGTAGGTCTCTTGCTTCGGCCCATGACCCATGCGGAATCGGACTCCTTGGGATTGAGGCTGTTGTGGGTTTCGGGCAAGATGCCCATCCCCCAGCACCGATCCCATGATTATCTGATTTTGAAAATCGGATAACCGATGGGGGATTGCAACCATCACGAGATCGCCAGGCTCCAAGCGCTTTGCGCGGCGCCATCCTCTGGGAGTGAGAATCGGGTGATCCTCCGTGCAGGCGAGCTGCGCCCGTCCATTGCCCCCCGGACGATAGACAGTGAGTTGAAGGAACCGATCCGCTGTTCCATTCCGAAACCACTGTGCAATCGAATGGGGACGGATAGTCCCGGTTTCAGGGTCATACGACAACACCTTTCCCGGCGCCTTCTGGTTGACGATCTTTCCAATCTTCTCCGACCGTCCATCTGCCAACGTAATTCTAGAACTGTAATTCAAACATCCGAACATCACACCGATCTTCTCCCGAAGCTGATTGATGAAGACAAGCGCCGTCTTCGATTTGGAGATCGGCCCGGTCAGCTTGCGCAGGGCCTGCGACATCAGCCGCGCCTGGAGCCCCACGTGGGCCTGCCCCATCTCCCCCTCGATCTCCACCTTGGGCACCAGGGCCGCCACGGAGTCAATGACGATCACGTCCACCGCGTTGGAGCGGACCAGCATCTCGGCGATCTCCAGCGCCTCCTCTCCTGTGTCCGGCTGTGAGATCAGGAGCTCGTCGTTATTGACGCCGATCTTCTTGGCATAGCCGGGATCAAACGCGTGCTCGGCGTCGATGAAGGCGGCCACCCCGCCCCGGGCTTGAGTCTCGGCGATCAGCGAAAGGGTCAGCGTGGTCTTCCCGGAGGATTCCGGCCCGAAAATCTCCACCACCCGGCCTCGGGGAATCCCGCCGATCCCGATCGCCATGTCCAGGGACAGGGACCCGGTGGGGAGGGCTGGGACGTCGGAAATGATCTGGCTCCCCAGCTTCATGATCGCTCCCTTGCCGAACTGCTTTTCAATCTGAGCGAGGGCAAGCTCAAGCGCCTTGACCTTCTCGGCGCTGCGGGCCTCTCCTTCTTTCGGCTCGGCTTCCTTAATCTTTGATTCCGATTCTTTTTCTTTGGATTTTGGCTTCACGGAAAGGGTCCTTTCGATTATCGCCGTCATTATAACTCCCTCCTTTTGGGTTGGCAAGAGTTTACCGATTCTCCCCGTATTTGTCAATAATGGAAATATTTTGCACAAGAACCTCCACCGGTTCTATGCTATCTTACCGAGGAAATGAATGCGGAGATTGTTGCCATCGGGACGGAGCTCCTGCTGGGCTTCGTGGTCAACAGCGATACCCCCTTCCTAGGACGGGTCCTAGCAGGGGTGGGGATCGGCTGCTACACCCAAGTCACCGTGGGCGACAACCCGGAGCGGCTGGCCGAGGCGATCCGGACCGCGCTGAACCGGGCCGACCTGGTGATCACCTGCGGGGGGCTGGGCCCGACGGTGGACGACATCACCCTGGAGACAATCTCCGCCGTGACCGGCCGGCGGCTGACTCTCAACCGGGCGATTCTCAAGAAGATCCGGGGCCGCTTCGCCCATCTCAAGATCCGGATGCCGAACACCAACGTCCGGCAGGCGATGATCCCGGAGGGGGCGGTCGTCTTCCCCAATGAGGTGGGGACTGCCCCCGGCTTTCTTCTCACGTTGTCATCCTCGCGAAAGCGAGGATCTAGGAGGATTCCCGCTTTCGCGGGAATGACCCATAAGCGCCCCAAGCTTCTCGTCGCCCTGCCCGGCCCTCCCTACGAATTGATGCCAATGGTGGAGAAGCACCTGATTCCCCGGCTCCGGCGTGCCGTCGGAAAAACCGTCATCGCTTCCAGAACCCTCAAAACAACCGGCCTCACCGAATCGGAGGTGGACGCCAAGGTGATCGACCTGCTCTCACTCAAAGGAGCCACCACCGTCGGGATCTACGCCCACCCATCCCAAGTGGATCTTCGGATCACCGTGAAAGCTCCCAACGCCTCCGCCGCCGAGAGACAGATCCTCCGGGTGGAATCCAAGATCCGGCGCCGACTGGGAAACCTGATCTTCGGCGCCGATGAGGAAACCTTGGAGGCCGCCGTCGGAGAAGGGCTGAAGAAAAAACGGCTGACCCTCGGAGTCGCCGAATCCTGCACGGGAGGGCTCGTCCAGCATCGGATCACCGAGGTGCCCGGCGCCTCCGATTATTTCCTGGGAGGCCTGGTGACCTATGCGAACGCCCTCAAGAAATCGGCCTTGGGAGTTCCGACGGCCCTGCTCCAAAAATACGGGGCGGTCAGCCCCCAAGTCGCCCGGGCAATGGCCGTGGGGGTTCGTCAAATGACCGGATCGAAGCTGGGGCTGGCTGTCACCGGGATCGCCGGCCCGACCGGCGGCTCAAAGAAAAAACCGGTGGGTCTCGTCTACATCGCCTTAAGCCACCCGGCGGGGGCGAAGGTTCTGCGCTGTCAATTCTCCGGGGACCGTTCCATCGTGAAATTCAAGGCCAGCCAGACTGCGCTGGATCTGATCCGCCGGGCCGTCATTTGATCCGGGCCTTCATCGCCGTCGAACTCCCCGAAGCCCTGCGCCAAGAGGTCGCCGCGTTCCAGTCGGAGCTGAAATCCTCCGGCGCGGATGTCAAGTGGGTCGAGCTGGAAAATCTGCATCTGACGTTAAAATTCCTGGGCAATATAGAGGAAGCTCAGGTGCCGGTATTAAAGGAAGCGCTGGCCGCGCCGGCGCGAGGGTTCCCCTCCTTCACCTTTCACCTGGAAGGAATCGGCGCCTTTCCCCGGACCACGAGTCCCCGGGTCGTCTGGGTGGGAGTCAGCGAAGGGAAAGAGAAGTTGGTCGAGTTGGCGAAAACGGTGGAGCGGACCTGCTCTGGTCTAGGATTCCCCGCGGAGGAAAGACCGTTCTCCGCGCATCTGACGATCGGCAGGGTTCGCTCGCAGGAGCGGCTGGCTGCGGCTGGAGGAAGCCGCACCAGGCGCTTCAGCGCTCTGGCTTCTCTGATTAAGAGGCTGCAGGTGGCGGAATCCCTGGGGAAAACCCCCGCCTCCGGGGAAAAGATCGTCCTGTTTCAATCGGTGCTTTCCCCCAAAGGCCCCCTCTACACTCCCCTGGCCGAAATCCGCTAGGCAGCGTATCGCGCTTCCAGAAGTTGCCAGATCTCTCCGAAGGTTAAGCTGCGAAGATCCATCTCCAGATAGACAGAGGCATCGAACACGATAAAAGGAAGTCCTTTCCTGCCCTGCTCCCGTTGCCAGCGGGCCAAGGCGCCGGTCAGGATCAAAGGCAACTGTTCGACCCTGACCGGTTCTTGGGGATCGGGACGCTGAACGTAGACCGTATCGGCAGGGAGGATTCCCTCCGGCAGCTCACCGACCAGTCGGATGACTTGAAAGTTGAGACCTTGATACCTGGCCACCTCTTCGTCCGAAAGGAATCTCAATTCCACGGCCGGATATTGACGAAGATGAACCAGCCGGCTGTAAATATCGCGTAGCTGCGTTTCCGTTACATTCGTCAAGGCTCGATCGACCAGGAGAGCAATCGGTTTGCCCTTTTGAACGACCTCTCGAATAAAGGGAGCATCCCGATCTAGGAAGTCCAAAAGCCTCTCCCGCTCCAATGCTGCAAAGGGCTCCCAAAAATCCCGCACCCGCTGTAAATCCATCGTCAGTCTTTTGCGTTCCCCTTTTTCAGCGGCCACGATCCTTAAACCGGCCGGCCTCGGGATGGGTTGCCCTGAATTCCTGGCCGCCCCGGCTGCCTTCTGTAACGCTTGGTCGGTCAAACGCTGGGTGACGTCATCGAAAAGATCCACCGGATTCCTCCGGGGATGACTGGCCAGCCATTCCAAGAAGGTACCTGCCAGCAACCGGTCGGTATCTTTTACCAAAACCGGTCTGTCTCCAGGGCTCAACCGAATCGGAGACGGCTGGGAGGGACCCCCTCCACGCCAAATCTCGGCAGCCCGCCGGGCCAATTCTTCAAGTTGGAGAGACGCGGCGACTGTATCTTGAAGCTCTCCAAGCAATGGGCGCACTCCAGCCGAAAGAGCCGCTGCATCTTCAAGACCATCGATCGCGGAATGAACAACCCCCAGTTTTTGGATTTTCTTTCGGTAAATACCCTCCACACTTCTCGAAAGGAGCATGGCGGTAGGCAAGTAAGATCTCCCGACCGCATCCAAGTCGTTCCCTTGCGGATTCACCACCAGAATCGCATCAACCGGTTGGTTGATTCCCTCAGCGGATTGGATAGTCTCCTCCACATCGTCCGCTCGATTCACGACGGTAACTTTTAGCGGAGACCTCCAGCCGTTTACCACAGACTTTATGTGAGCGGCCAGAAGTTCCTGCGGGCCGACGACCAACAGATGCCGGACCCCTTCCTCCAACCCGGCGCCTTGCTGGACCTCGAGGGTGACTAGGAAAGTTGACTTCCCATCGCCGGTCATCCATCCGGTGGATGCCAGCCGGATGTTTCCGACGGCGGATCGGTTTAAAATCCCCTGTTTCTTCAACTCTCCCTTCACTGACAACGGCAGTACGGGGGCAAAACCGGCTCGAAAGCGGTACACCAACGAGATTCCTCCGACCAAGAGAAGTTCAATCGCATCCATCCGTTGGCCAGCCGGCAGATTATTGTACAGAACCTCATCCACCAACCGCTCCAGATAGCCTCCGACCGTTTCTCCAAACTCCGGTGAAGGGACCTCCTCCAGGCCGGCTTGCCCCTTCTTAGGAAGGAGGTCCACGATCCGGATTACCGATTCGTAGAAACGAAACGCCTCACCGGAGATACCGATGCTTGTGTTTTCCTTTTGGGCATACCGGCGGATTGAATCCGCCGTGGCTGGGGTTTCATCCCCGGCAACCTTTTGGAGGAATCTCTCGATCCCAGTCTTGGAAGTCCGGATCCCTTCGAAGCGGGGACTCGACAAAAGAGCCCGCGCAATCTCTACGGGAGAAGCGGAGTTTCTGAGAATCTCATCGCCCTGCTCTTCTTTTTTCTCCTGGTGGGCCGCATCCAGCACCATTTTTAGACGGGCCTTTTGTAATCCCATCTGCTTGCGGAGGTCCGGAAACTGCTGGACCTGTTGGATGGCCTCGTCGAGTTGCAGAATTAAGGCCGCCTCTTCACCGGGAAGAACTGTTCCTACCTTCATCAACATCTCGTCGGCGAGCTGCTTGGCTTTCGTCCACTGGGCCGCTTGGCGCTGACGTTCCTCTTCTTCCTGTTCTTTCTGCTGACGCTCCGCCGCCTCTTTTTCCCTCCAACCCCTCTCTTCCAGCTCCGTCAGCTGAGCCCACTCCCTCTCATATTCAGCCAGAATTGCTGACTCCATCTCCTGACGCCGGCGCGCTCTCTCTTCAGCAGCACGCCGCTCCTCCTCAGCGCGCCTTTCCGCCTCTTTCAAGAGCGCCGCCTGCCTGTGGGCCTTCCAATCTTCTTCCAGACGCGGATAAGGGTAGCTCCCGCTGGCCTCTCGGGCCGGCCCCCAAATCCGAACAAGAAATCCCCGGAAATCGGCTTCTTCCTCCGGAGTGATTAAGTAATGTTGCAAGGCTTGACCGGTCAACCGGTCGACCTTCTCAGGATTCAGCCCTTGGGCTCGCTTCGGGACGGCGACTCCGGATGGAGGGGGAACGGGAACATTCTCCGGCGTCGACCCCGGCTGTGTTGGAGGGGGAGGGGCTGATGCCCACGGCAAGGGAACCGGGGCAAACAGTTCCGGAAGCAATGGGCCGGCCATCTCCTCTCCAACGCACAAGACAGCCCAAGTACCCACCTGATAAATCTTCTCTTGGGTAGCATAAACGCTCTTGGCCCACTCTGGGGTGAGCTCCCTACCGGATATCCCGGAGCGAAGTGATTGAAATTCCTCCTGGAACCGCAGCTTCACTATTCTCATGATTTTCTCCGCCGTGCCGGCATCTGAGAAACGGGCCAATTCCCGTTGGAGTATGTTTGGAAGGTCCCCGGCCCGTACAATACAAAGAACTTTTCGCCTGAAGGTCCGGATCGGCAGGGCTGGCAGAGGGAAGCCATACGCCCTGCGGGCTAAGGCAGCTTAACCCGGTCCCTTGAGGACGTAAGGCCGTTACGGGGTGGCGTCAGAGGAGGTTTTGGAACTCTTCTACGGAGAGCCCCGCTTCCCGTATGATCGCTCGCAACGTACCCTTTGAAATTTCCCGATGGTCTGGGACGGTCAGCCGGCGGTAAGGGGGGTGTCGATGGCGAAGGATGATGTGGCTCCCTCGCTGATGATCTACGGCATAGCCAACTCGGGCAAGAACTCTGACAACCTCTCGACCGGAACAGACCGGAAGTTTGCTCACGCAGGAATTCGGACATCCACGACGGTCTCGTGGATGGAGGGAGGAATCGGCTCCTTGTGCTTCTTCATGCTCTCCAGATAACCCTGAATCGCCTCCTGAATGTTGCGCTGGGCCTCCCGATAGCTTTTCCCTTGCGAGATGCAACCCGGCAGAGAGGGGCATTGCGCAACGTAGATTCCGTCTTCGTCTTGTTCGATAAATACGCGAAACCTCATCGGTATGTAACTCCCTCCTCCAACGGATTGCCTGGAATCTCCGCCACGTTCCGGGCAAACGTCAATGCGTCCTTCAGATCCTCAGGCGTGAGGTCCGGGAATTCGGAGAGAATCTCTTTGGGGTTCTCACGGTTGGCCAGCATTTCCAGAACCACATAAACAGGGACACGGGTCCCAGAGAAAAAGGGCCTTCCCCCGCACGTGGCGTGATCAATCGTAATGCGCCCAGGCAATGCCTTCATCGTAAGCTTACCTCTGCTCCTTCACCACATAGGATACCAGATGCTGGACAATTTGTGCGGGTGATTAGGCGAAGACCAGAACGGAATCCTTGAGGAGCTTGTACAGCATCACCACCGAGCCGGCTTTCAAGAG
>JACQCH010000017.1 GCA_016201735.1 Candidatus Omnitrophota bacterium | reverse complement strand
TGATCTCTTCCTTGGTGAAGCCTAACCTCCCGAGCTTGTTTTGAGCGGACTCTCTTGGAGACAGAACCTGCGGGTCTTTCGGCACATGAGCGGCCACCACCTGACGGACGGCCGCCTCCGGGGCCTCATCCGGGACGGTCAGCAGAATCTCCGCGGGAGTGCTTTCGACAGAGAGCAGCGGTCTTTCGTAGGAGCCGTCGGGCTGTTGGGTTCCCTTCCAAGCGGGGAAGGCGCTCAACAGCTCATCGTGAAGCTGATCGACGTGGGCGCCGCCGCGGCTGAACTTCAGGGTCTTCGCGTAAGCGCCGGGTGTCGCCGTCATCCAAAGAGACAAAACGCCGAGCAAGGCAATTGTTTTTCTCATGAGATCTTCTCCATGCCAAATTCCGGAATACTGATGGAAAGGGATCCTCCACTGTTTTGCTTGACCTGCAATTCCACATAGTCACCGGCCTGCAGATCATAAAAGGTGGTGATCGACTGGACCGAGCCAAGGTTCGACTCGTTGATCCCCCGATCCAACACCATCGCCAGGAAAGAGCCGGTGTTCAGCTGGATCCCCAGCTCCCGACGTCCCAGATCGCTGGGCCACCAGTAGACCATCCCGAAAATGAGATACTTGCCGGCGCTCTTGGCGGTTAAGCGGGTCGTGTTGACCACGGTGTCGTGCAGATCCCCGTTGTCCCACCGCTCGGAAGAAAAGGGAATCGCGGTCCGGGTATCTGAGGAGATGGAGACATTGGCGCTGTTACCGGTGGCGGGGGGAGAGCTCCGCAGCCCCATTGACCGAGACCGCCAGCCAGCAGTCCTGATCGAACTTCAGAGCCAGGGAAGTCACCTTGCCCAAGAGCACACTGAAGGCCCCACTCTTGGCCTGCACCGCCGTCTGAATTTCTTCCCACATCTTGGTTCCGCCGGTCTCTTTATCGTAGAACCGAAACGTCAGGTCGTACGATCCATCCAAAAGCACCCCATTCGAATCGGTCAAAGTTCCTTGATAGCGAAGCAGGCGGGGGATCTGGGCAAAGGCCGGTTCCGTCCTCGCGGACGAGAGGCTCATTCCGAGAATCAAAACGATCAACCCCCACCGGGTCGATTGAAGCAGGTTCGGGGAGTGACTCTGCGGGTCCATCGTTTCACCTCCTAGACAGTTTATTAAAACAGAAATCTTATCCATCGTTTCACCTCCTAGACAGTTTATTAAAACAGAAATCTTATCCTTCCATTTTGTACTATAAACAAAATCCTTTTACACCATTCAACCGACCTTTGTCAAGTAAAAAATGTAACTATTTTTTTATTGAAAATGGAAGGTAGAAAAAGGACCCTGGCGGCTGCTCAAGCCAGGAGGAAGCGTGGTGTCGGCGGAGGGTGCGGGATGTGTGATGTGGGCTTTACAGGAGTTGGAGAAACTGCCGAGGAGAGACGACTTTAAAACCCAGATCGCCCTGGAAAGATCTCAAATCGAGATCTCCCGAAACAAGGTAATGAGCGCCGGATCGAATAGCGCAATCCAGAAATTTCGCATCGGAAGGATCGCGGGGTAGCACGCCCCCCAATTCCGTATCGGGGATCAGGCGGCATTTTTCTACGAGAATCTCATCCCAGTTATGCTCAAAGCGGCGAGATTTCAGCGTGCTCACTTCTTCCAAGACCCGGAGATATTCTTCCAAAATCTTTGGGGTAGCGTAGACCTCGAACCGGCTTTCAAACCATGCCTCTAGGATGGTCGCCGGGGGGCCGTGAAAGAATATCCCCGATACCAAGACGTTCGTATCGAGGACGACGATCACCGGCTCGTCCGGTGTACCCGCTGGACAGCCCGTCTTATGTCAGAGGGCTTTAGGCCGACTTGACGAGCATATCGCCGGCTTCTCTCAAGCAGCTGCCGGATCTCGCTCAACGGGGGTGCGGTAATTTTTTTCAGAATGACCGTATCCCCCTCACCCATTACGGCAAATTTCTCTCCATTGGACAGATGAAGCTTGCGCCGAATCGCCAAGGGCAGGACCACCTGCCCTTTGGATGAGAGCCGAGTGGTCTCTAAAAGAGTTTGCATGGCCAGCCTCCTTTCTTACTAGTAAGAATACCCTATATTGGCCGCGAAGTCAAGGCACGAAAGGAGTGGAAGTGATCCTTGTTCTTGCGAGAGCCTGCCCTCGACTCGATCGAGGGATGACATGGGTGATGGTTTTTTCTACGAGGAGACTGGGGCTGCGCTGACGATCTCGTGCTTGACCCGATTCTTCCCGCTGTTCTTGGCGGCGAACAGGAGGTGATCGGCTTTCCGGATCATCTCTTCCGTGGAGGTGGGCGGGACGATAAAGGAAACGACGCCGATCGAGAAGGTGACCGGCCATTCGTTTTTCTGCGCCAGGTCATAGAGAGATTTCTGGATTCGTTGGATCACCAGCTGGGCCGGTTCCGGTTGAGTCTCGGGAAGCAGAAGGGCGAATTCATCCTCTCCGACTCGGGCCAGGATGTCCGTGGCCCGGGTTCTCTCCCGGATCGTTTTGACCACCCACTGCAGGAGGAGATCCCCTACATGGTGACCGAAATGTTCATTCACGGTTTTAAGCTGGTCCACATCCAGGTAGGCCAGGGTGAACGGATGATGGTACCGGCGGGACCGCTCGATCTCGAGCCCGGCCAGCTCCAGGAACGATTTCTTATTGACCGCCCCGGTCAGGTAATCGGTCCGGTCCCACTCTTTTTCCCGCTGAAGGTGTTCTTTGAACACCGGCACCATGTTGGCGGCGGTAAGAAACAGGGCCAGCTTCAAGGCCGGATTCCAGATCGGCGCGTAGGGGTGGCTGGGATTGGGATTGGACAAGGTATCGGCCAGTGTCCAGGAAATGGCGCAGAGGATCGCCGTTAAGATTCCCGCCTGTTTGTTGGCGAACCAGCCGACGAACAGGATCGGGATCAGGAAGAAGGCTTCGGAGGAGAGAGAGGGCCCGAGGGAGTAGCTGAAAATTCCCAACAGCGCAACCGCCGCCAGGCCCAGAGCGGTCGTGAATCTCGGGTGCTTCTGGAGGAAATCCACGTCCATCAGAATAATGCGCCACTGGCTCCGCGTCAAGAGGTGCTTTACGGCCCTCGCACGCCTCTTGACATTGGACTTTCCCCAAGGCATTCTGTTGCGTATGAAAATAGGAGACACGGCCCCGGCCTTCACCCTGCCGGACCAGGATGGGAAGGAGCATTCTCTCTCGGAGTATAAGGGAAGCTGGGTGCTGGTCTACTTCTACCCCAGGGATGACACGCCCGGCTGCACCCGGGAGGCCTGCACCTTGCGGGACCATTTTTCCAAGTTCGGAAAATTGAAGGCGCAGGTTTTCGGGGTCAGCGCCGACACGGTGGCGAGCCACAAGAAGTTCGCCCAGAAGTTCAAGCTGCCGTTTCCCCTGCTGGCGGATCCGGAGAAAAAGATGATCCAGGCCTACGGGGCCTGGGGAGAGAAACATTTTATGGGGAAGAAATATCTGGGAATTTACCGGAACTCATTCCTGATCGACCCGAAAGGGAAGATCGCCAAGGTGTACGAAAAGGTCAAGCCGGAAGATCACGCGGAAGAAGTCCTCAAAGATATTGTGGTATAGTTTGGTGTTGCCAACCGCGAGTGCTCAGGGTTCCGAGGCGCTCGAGGTTATTGAGGCGGCTCGGGAAGCCAAGTGGGAACGTCCTACCGTCGCCGGCCAGCTGTTCCTCGGCCGGGTCTTAACTCCGCTCCTCTTTCCTTATACCGTCCAGTCCGATGAGGACCGCCGAATCGGGGACGCCTATTGCGCTAAGCTCGAGGCCTTCTTGAAGGCCGAGATAGATCCGGACGAAATCGACCGGACCGGCGAGATGCCCCCGAAGGTGATTCAGGGACTGGCCCGCTTAGGCTGTTTCGGGATGAAAATCCCGAAGGAGTACGGGGGCTTAGGCTTCTCACAGACCAACTACAACCGGGCGATTCAGATCGTCGGCAGCTACTGCGGCTCCACGGCGGTCTGGCTGTCGGCCCACCAGTCGATCGGCGTCCCGCAGCCGCTCAAAATGTTCGGCACCGAGGAACAAAAGAGGAAGTACCTGCCGCGGATAGCGGCCGGGGCGATCTCCGCCTTCGCGCTCACCGAGCCGGATGTGGGCTCCGACCCGGCCAAGATGTCCACCACCGCCACCCCGGTCGACGGCGGCGCCGCCTACCGGTTGAACGGGCAGAAACTCTGGTGCACCAACGGACCGGTTGCCGAGGTGATGGTGGTCATGGCCCAGACCCCGGAACGGGTGATCGGCGGGAAACCCCGCAAGCAGATCACCGCTTTCATCGTCGAGCGGAACATGCCCGGGGTGGAGGTGGTCCACCGGTGCATGTTCATGGGGATCCGGGGAATCCAGAACGGGCTCTTGAAATTTACCAATGTGAAGGTCCCCAAGGAGAACATCCTCTGGGGATTGGGGCGGGGCTTGAAGCTGGCCCTCATGACTCTGAACACCGGGCGGCTCACCATACCGGCGGCCTGCATCGGCGGAAGCAAGCGGTGCCTGCAGATCGCGCGGGAGTGGGCGAACGAGAGACAGCAATGGGGTGGGCCGATCGGCGGGCACGAGGCGATCGCCTCGAAACTGGGCTGGATGGCCAGCCACCTGTTCGCGATGGAAGCGGTGGTCTGGTTGACCTCCGCCTGGGTGGACCGGGGCGACCTGGATATCCGGATCGAGGCGGCGATGGCGAAGCTCTTCTGCACCGAGAGCGCCTGGACGATTGTGGATCATACCCTGCAGATCCGGGGCGGGCGGGGATACGAGACGGCCAACTCGCTCAAAGGGCGAGGGGAGAAGCCGATCCCGGTGGAGCGGATCTTCCGGGATGCCCGGATCAACCGGATCATCGAGGGGACCAGCGAGATCATGCACCTGTTCATCGCCCGGGAGGCGCTGGACCCGCACATCCAATTGGCATTCGACATGATTCTCCCGGACCGGACGTTTGGACAGCGGGTCAAGGCGGCGGCCCGGGCGGCCCTCTTTTACGCCGGATGGTATCCCCGGCTGTGGCTTCCCCGGCTGGGCTTCGGCCGGCCGAAGGAGATCCCCCCTCGGCTGCGCGGACACTGGGCTTTCGTCGAGATGACCAGCAAGCGGCTGGCCCGAGCCCTGTTTCATCAAATGATGATCCATCAGCAGAAGTTGGAGAAGCGGCAGATGATCCTTTTCCGGATTGTCGACGTCGGCGTGGACCTGTTCGCCATGTCGGCCACAATCTCGCGGGCCGTCTCCCTCTCAAGCGGCAGCGCCGGCTCAACCAGCAGCGCTGTCGAGCTGGCCGACCTGTTCTGCGACACCGCCCGCGGCCGGATCCGATCCAACCTGGCGAACCTGAATCCCTCGGAGGACCGGAAGGGATACCGGATCGCCCATGACCTGCTCAAAGGGTCCTACTCCTGGCTGGAAGAGGGCATCGTCCGGTAATCCTTGTCTGAAAATCCTTGACGGAAAGTCTATTTCCTGGGACAACAATGGTTTTCCACAGGAGGGAAAAACAATGGCCACACAGGTTCAAACCGCTGTAAAATCAGACGTTCTCGTTTCCACATCTTGGGTCGCGGAGCACCTGACCGATCCGAAGGTTCGGATCGTCGAGGTGGACGTTGACACCAAGGCCTATTCGGAAGGGCACATCCCGGGCGCCATCGGCTGGGATTGGGGCAAGCAGCTCTGCGATACACTTCGCCGAGACATCATCCCGAAGGCCAAATTTGAACAGTTGATGGGGCAGTCGGGCATCTCCAATGACACCACGGTGATCCTGTACGGGGACAACAACAACTGGTTCGCGGCCTGGGCCTTCTGGCAGTTGAAGATCTACGGCCACCCCGACGTGCGGCTCATGGACGGCGGACGGAAGAAGTGGCTGGCGGAATCCAGGGATCTGAACCAGGAATCTCCGAAGGTCGCACCGGCCACCTACCGGGCGAAGGACCCGGATTTCTCGATCCGGGCCTTTCTGCCTCTGGTGCAGGATGCCTCTTCCAAGAAGTCGGCCGATCTGGTGGATGTCCGGTCGCCGCAGGAGTTCACCGGTGAGATCCTCGCTCCGCCCGGCTTGCCGGAAACCTGCCAGCGGGGCGGGCATGTCCCGGGGGCGAAGAACATTCCCTGGGCCAAAGCCTGCAACGAGGACGGAACCTTTAAATCCGCTGAGGATTTGAAATCCCTCTACGGCGGGGTCGGGGTCACCGGCCAGAAACCGGTCATCGCTTACTGCCGGATCGGGGAACGCTCCTCGCACACCTGGTTCGTCCTCAAGTACTTGCTCGGCTATAAGGATGTGAAGAATTACGATGGAAGCTGGACGGAGTGGGGCAATCTGGTCGCCGCTCCGGTGGAGAAACCATAAGCGGATGAAAGCCGAAGAGTACAAGGAACAGAAGGAGCAGTTGTCCGGTTGGCCGGTGAGGATCGTTTCCTATAAATTGGGGAACATCTACCACGTTTCCATCAACAACGAGGAGCCGGGCGCCTGGATCGTCAAGGGAGAGGGACCTTCTTTGGCTGAAGCGGAAGCCAAGGCCCGCAAGGAAGCGGCCGAAGCTTTAGCGAAGGTGAAGAAGAACCCGCCCCCGACCGGCTGCACCTCCGTTCCCGGATTTTAATGATCACTCAAGAGCAGGTTCTAGAAGCCCTCAAGGAATGCTACGATCCGGAAATCCCGGTCAACGTCGTGGATCTCGGTTTGATCTACGGGGTGGAAGTCACCCCGGAGGATAAGGTCAAGGTGACGATGACGCTGACCACCCCCGGCTGCGGGATGGCCCACAACATCGCGATGCAGGTGAAGCAGAGAGCGCTTCAAGTTCCCGGGGTCAAGGACGCGTCGGTCACCGTCGTCTGGGAACCTGCATGGGATTCCAGCAAGATGTCCCCCGCCGCCAAACAGAAACTGGGCATCCCCTCCTAAAGAGAGCGGCGGAGTTCCGCCTCGGCGTCGACCGGGTCCCGGTTGACCTGTTTCAAGAGGCGATGCGCTTTCTCCTTCAAAGCTCGACTTGCCGCGGGCGCGGCTTGAAGCGCCCGGTATAACTGCACGGTCATCCGGAAATACCGGATCAGTTCTCCTTCCGCCACGTCGGCGATCGGAACCACCTTGTCGAAGGCGGCCCCGCCGCACCACCGCTCCATCGCCTGCGAAAGATGAAACGATGCTCCCTTCGTCAACGGGCTGATCCGAAGACGCCGTTCCTCCTGATGAATCCGGTCGAGCAGATTCTGGGTTTTCTCCGCCAGTCCCCGGAGCCGATGGGGCAGTCGAGCCGGCGGGGTTCCCCGCCGGGGCTCGTAGACCAGAGCCAGCAGAAGAATCCCCAAGTCGATCAGGGGGAGGGAATCCAGAACTCCATCGGCGAACAGTTCCGAGAGGATCAGCTCGTATCCGTAGATGCTCAGGGCAAACTCCCCTTTGAGGGAAAGTTTTCCGGCCGGATACAGATAGCCCCATTTCTGAAGGAGAGAAACCTTCCGCTCGATCAGGGAGTAGGCCTCCCGTTGGATGGGCGCGGAGGCCTGGAAGGCGTGAAGGGTTTTCTGATAGAAGCCGAGCAGGTCCTGGCTGTGAGTCCGGTACAGGTTGAGCAGGGTCGCGTAGGTCAGGCCGAAACGGCTGGAGACCTGTTCCGGTTTTCCCTCCATGAGATGGATGAGCCGAGGGAACGGGACTTCCCAGGGGTTGATCCGAAGATACACAAACCCCGCCTCGTCCATTCCACGGCGGCCGGCCCGGCCGGCCATCTGAGACAACTCCCGAACCCGAAGGATCTCCTTCGGGCCGCCGGTCCGGCGGCTCAAGGTATCCAGCACGACGGAGCGGGCCGGCATGTTGACCCCCAGCGCGAAGGTTTCGGTGGTCACGATCACCGGGATCAGCCGGCTGGAGAAAACGATCTCCACCACTTCCTTGAGAGTCGGCAGGAGGCCGGCATGGTGATACGCCGCTCCCTGCGCGATCAGTTCCCGCATTTCCCAAGCGGACCGCTCGTGGCGGATCTGATACCGCTCGCACAGCTCGTCGAATTTATTGAGAAGCGGCGCTTTGGACTCGGGGGAAATCAGATTCAGCGCCGCGAATTCCCACGCCAGCTCCTCGACCCGTTTCCGGCTGAAAGCAAAATACAAACAGGGCAGGCGGCCGGCGGTTTGAATCTGCCGCAGAAGCTGGTCCGCCCGGTTGGCCCGTCCCCGGGAATCGCCCGTCGCTGCGGTCGGGGCGGACCGATTCCTGAAATAAAACTTCCCTCCTCGGGAGCGGCGCATCCGGAAAGGCCGCCTGCCCGCTGTCATTTGCTCCCGGCCCCGGTATCCGTGCGCTTTCAAAGAGTCCAACTCCGAGTAAAGTTCATTCTGACATTGGAAGCTGACCTTTAGAGGGACCGGGCGGTGGGTTTCCTGAACCACCTTGACCGGCCGGCCGTGAATCTTCTGGATCCATGCGGCCAGCTGTTCGGCGTTGGGGATCGTGGCGCTCAAGGCCAGGATCTCGGTCTCCCGCGGGGTCAGAAGCAGGGCTTCTTCCCAGACGGTGCCCCGCTCAGGATCATCCAGGTAATGGATTTCATCGAAGATCACCCAGCGGCAGTTGGCGAACCGGCCCTTCCTTTCCAGGAGACTGTTCCGGTAGATCTCCGTTGTCATGATCAGAAGCGGCGCCTCCGGATTTAGGGTGACGTCCCCCGTCAAGATCCCGACCCGCTCTCCGTATTGGGCGTGGAAATCCCGGAACTTCTGGTTGGAGAGGGCTTTGATCGGGGCGGTGTAGATCGCCATCCCCTTGGATTTTAAGGACTCCGCCACCGCGACCTCGGCGATCACCGTTTTCCCGGCGCCGGTCGGAGCGGAGACAAAGACCGAGGTGCCGCCGAGGATCGCTTCAATCGCCTCCTGCTGAAATCGATCGTAGGTGAAAGGATGCATAGGCTCTATGATACAATCATCATCGGCAGTTTCACAAATGTCATCCTCGCGAAAGCGAGGATCAACTCTTGGATTCCCGCTTTCGCGGGAATGACGGGGGAGATCAAATGAAAAATCAAAGAATCGTTGTGGTTCTGATGCTGTCGCTCATCTTGGTGGGGCTGGCCGGACCGGTCTGGGCCGGCGCCGGAGAGCCGGAGACCGGCTCCCTGGTGGTGACGAAGCTTTTCCGGGGGATTGTCAACGCGGCCACCGGGTGGATGGAGATCCCCAAGCAGACCTCCCTCATCTGGCAGGATCAGGGGCCGGGGCCCGGTTTGAGCTGGGGACTGGTCAAGGGGTTCGGATACGCCATCGGCCGATCCGTGGTGGGCGCGTATGAAATCGTCACCTTCCCGTTCCCGATTCCGGAAGGGTACCAGCCGATCATGCGTCCGGACTATGTGATGTCCGACATGGGTCAGAGTAATAAATGACGGTTTCAAAACCGTCATCTCGAGGTGCCCCCTCGGCTTTGCTCGGGGCAGGCTCCGGCGCCGAGAGATCTCGGGATTTCGGCAGGACCGGTTGGAAGGTTTCGGAGATCGGGTTCGGCTGCTGGGGGTTGGGCGGCGGCTGGGGCCCGGCGGATGATGGGCAGGCCCGGAGCGCCCTAAAGCGGGCACTGGAACTGGGCGTCAACTTCTTCGACACCGCCTACGTCTACGGGAACGGCCACAGCGAACAGCTTCTCGGCCAGGTTCTTCGGGAAAATCAGCGGCCGGTGTTCGTCGCCACCAAGGTTCCCTCCAAGAATATGGAGTGGCCCGCGAACCCGAAGACCCCTATCTCGAAGGCATTTCCCACCGATTGGATTCTCCACTGCACGGAGATCAGTCTCAAACGGCTGGGCCTGGAGGCCATCGACCTGCTGCAGCTCCACGTCTGGACCGACGCCTGGGTGGATGCGGAGGAATGGCGCAGGGCGGCCCAGCAGTTGAAGCGGCAGGGAAAGATCCGGGCCTTCGGCGTCTCGGTGAACGACCATGAGCCGGAGTCGGTCCTGAAACTGGCCGCGACGGGCGAGATCGATTCGGTCCAGGTGATCTACAATCTCTTCGACCAATCTCCCGCGCAAAAACTTTTCCCTCTCTGTCAGGAACATGGAGTCGCCGTGATCGCCCGTGTCCCGTTTGATGAAGGTTCCTTGGCCGGGGCCTTCACCCTCCAGACCCGGTTCCCCCGCGGGGATTGGCGGGCCGGCTACTTCCGAGGGGAACGGCTGAAGGAGACCTGCGAGCGGGTGGAGAAGCTTAAAGGGGAGTTTCTGCGGCCGGGGATTCCGGATCTGTCGGCGCTGGCTCTGAAGTTCGTGCTGGCTCACCCGGCCGTCTCGACGGTGATTCCCGGAATGCGCAAGGTCCCGCACGTGGAGGCCAACTGCGCTGTCAGCGATGGGAAATCTTTGGCCGCCGAGGAGCTGAATCGGCTCAAAGAGCATGCCTGGCCCCGCAACTTCTACACCGGCGCCTGGGACTAAGGTGAAAACCTACCGGCAGGAGCTTTGGTTCAACACGAAGAGCCGGTCGGAGTTCATCAACATCACCCCGCAGGTGGAGGAGGCGGTCAAAAAGAGCGGGGTGAAAGAGGGGTTCTGCCTCGTCAACGCGATGCACATCACCGCCTCCGTCTTTATCAACGATGATGAGGATGGGCTCCACCAGGACTTCGCCGATTTCCTGGAGAAGATGGTTCCGTACGACCTCAAGAAATACCGGCACAATTTGACCGGGGAGGACAACGGAGATTCCCATATCAAGCGGCAGTTGTTCGGGCGGGAAGTGGTGGCGGCGATCACCAAGGGGGCGCTGGATTTCGGACCCTGGGAGCAGATTTTCTACGGGGAGTTCGACGGCCGGCGCCGCAAGCGGGTGCTGATCAAGGTGATCGGCGAATAGTGGACGGATCTGTTTTCCAGTCGGCCATTGAAGCGCTCCCGGACCCCTCGGTGAGCGAACTGGCCGCGGAGCTCCGGGCCGACGCGAAGGGAAAAGGTTTCATCCTGCAGGGGGATGGAGATGACCAGGAGGCGATCCCCATCGCCTTGACTCCCTGGATGGTCAGCCGGGAAGCGAACCGGTACCTGAAAGGTTTGCTGCGGGGAATCCGGCGGACGGTGAACCGGATCCTGGGCCATTACTTTGAGGATCCGAACCTCCAAGCGATCCTGCCGTTGAGTGAAAATGAGCTGGCCTGGCTGAAGGCCAGCTGTCCCGATGGAATCCCCCGCCTCCAGACGATCTTCGAACGGTTCGACACCAACTTGGGCCCTGATGTGAATGAACAGCTCTCCAAATTCCAGATCCTGGAGTTCAATGCCGTCGGGGTCGGCTGCATTTACCTGATGCCGGCGGCCACGGAACTTCTGGAGACGCATCTTCTGCCCCGGTTAAAGGAAGCGCTTGCCGGTTTGAATCTTAGCCGGCCGGCCGATTACCGGCAGCTTCTTTTGAGCGACCTGCAGGCTCACGCGAAGGCGCTGGACCGCTCCGCTTGCCGCGTTGCGTTGGTGGAGCGCCGAGAGACGGTTCCCGGAGGCGTGGATGAATTTGCTCGAATCATCCCTTATTTCAAGTCGCAGGGGTGTTCCGCGGTGGTGGGAGATCCCCGGGAGGTGGAACACCGGGACGGAGATCTCTTTCTGAAAGGAGAGCCGATCGACCTGGTCTATCGGGATTTTCAGTTGGAAGAGGTGGTTTCCATCAAGACCCACGGAGGATCGGTCGAAGGGATTGAGGCCGCTTTCGTCCAGAACCGGGTGGTCTCGACGGTCTTCGGGGAATTCGACCATAAGAGTCTCTGCGAACTGCTCACCAACCCGGATTTCAAACATTACTTCACCCCGTTGGAACTGCGGGCGGCGCGGCGCCGGTTTCCCTGGACCCGGCTGGTCGAGGAGCGCCGGACCACCGATCCGGATGGAGAGGAGGTGGATCTGCTTCCTGCCGTCCGGAAACTTCGGGAGCGGCTGGTTTTGAAGCCCAACCGGGGTTACGGCGGGGAAGGGGTGATTGTCGGTGAGGAAGCGACCGATTCCCGTTGGGAGGAGGCGCTGAACCTCGCCGTTGAGAAACCGAAGAGCTGGGTTGTGCAAGAGAAGGTTCCGATCACCAAGGCACCGGTCATGGTGTTGAAGGGAAGCGGCCGGCCGAAGGTGGAGGAGCGGTACGTGACCTTGAGTGTGACGGCGACTTCAAAAGGGGTCGCGTTCGTCGGGCGCTGTTCCCGGGATCCGGTCGTCAACATCTCTCAGGGGGGAGCGATCGTCCCGGTTTTCCTGGCGGGGAGGCGGTGATGGAAAGTTTCCTTGGAGGCGCCGTTCACCCTGAGCAAGCCGTTCATCCTTCGACTCAGCTCAGGATGAACGGTGCGTCGAAGGGCTCAGCACGAACGGTGATAGCAGGAATTGTTGCGTTCATAGGGGTGCTGGTCTCCCAATCGGTTTCTGCGGCGCCGCCCGATCTGTTTAAAGGTCCCCAGGAAGGGGAGACCGCCCCTGACTTTCTGCTCAAGGACCTTCAAGGCGATTCGGTCGGGCTCAAACAATTTAAGAAGAAACAGCCGGTGGTTTTGGTCACCGGCAGCTACAGTTGCCCGGTTTACCGTCGGCAGGCGGCCGCATTGAAGCGGCTCTATGAAAAATATGGGACCCGAGCCGCCTTCTTCGTCCTCTATACCGTGGAGGCCCATCCGGTCAAGGATCCGAGTCCCTACGCGGTGAAAGAGTGGGTGACGGATCAGAATATCCGGGAACAGATCCTGGTGAGGCAGCCGACTTCGTATGCCGAACGGCTCGCCCTGGCTTCCCGCTGCCGGGCGGATTTGCGGTGTCCGGTCCCGGTCCTCGTGGATGAGATGGACAACTCGGTCTGGACCCGGTACGGGTCCGCTCCCAACGCGGCGTATCTGATCGACGATCGGGGGAAGGTCCAGCTTCGGCAGGGCTGGTTTGAGCCGATCCGGTTCGAGCAGGCCCTTCTGGAACTGCTTCAGGAGGAACCTCCGAAATGGTGAAGAGAGCCGGAAGATGACCCCGCCCCTCCTTTGGTATGGACGCCCGAGGGGGTGGGTGATTTCCTTAGGTGTGGTGAAGGCGTCCATGAAAGCCTCTGTAGAGGCTTTCTCTCTGGTGCGAATACAAGGTCTCTTAAGCAGAGAGACCAAAGGAGGGGCGGGGTGAAAAGAATTCTGATCATCGGCCTGATCGCGCTTGCGGTGTTGTTCCTGGGACGGAATTGGATCGTTGGGGCGGCGATCAACCTCGGGATCCGGGGCGTGACCGGCTTAAGCTCCAGCATCCGAGGCATCGACGCGGGGTTGATGCGGACCACCCTGGAGATCAAAGAGCTGACCGTTTACAACCCGCCCGGTTTCCCGGATAAGGTGATGATGCGGCTGCCGGAACTTTATGTTGATTTCGACCCGATCGGTTTCCTGAAGGGCCGGATTCACCTGGAAAAGGTCCGGCTGAACCTGGAGGAGTTCGTCGTGGTCAGGAACCGACAGGCGCAGCTCAACCTGGATTCCATCCAGGTGGTCAAGGAGGGTCACAAGACCGGGAATCGGAAGGAACTGGAGAAGAAAGAGTCGCCGCTGAAGGTGGACCTGCTGGAGTTGAAGGTCGGCAAGGTCATTTACAAGGATTACTCCGGGGAGGCGGCTGCGCCGCGGGTTCAACAGTTCCGCATCAACCTGAATGAACGGTACACGAACATTCAGAACCCAGAGGTTCTCGTGAGTCTGATTCTGGTCAAGGCCCTGGCGAACACGACCATCGCCTCCCTCGCGAATTTCGACATCGGGATGCTGCAGGGAATCGCCGGGGATTCCTTAAAGCGGGCCACCGCGATCGCCACGGAGACGATCGACGCCACGAGGAAGGCCACCGAGAAAGCCGCGGGCACCCTTCGGAAACTGTTCCCCCTTGAAAATCATTAGTCCCTTGCAAACCTGCTAAAATCACGGTCCGTCGGGCCCGACTCTACTCCTCGAGGGGAGCGAAGCCGTGGCGGAGGGTGTTCTCGGTGATCGTCCGGGCCTGGAGGAACTGGAGCAGGTAATCCGGCCCGCCGGCCTTGTGGCCGGTTCCGGAGAGGCGTAACCCACCAAACGGCTGACGGCCGACCACGGCCCCCGTAATCTTCCGGTTGATGTAAAGGTTCCCTACCTGGAATTCCTGCTGGGCCTGCTCGATGTGGCTTAAATGTCGGGAATAGAGCCCGCCGGTCAAGGCGTAGGGAACTCCGTTGGCGATCGCCAGGGCCTCTTCGAAGGATCGGGCGGTGAGGACGGCCAGGACCGGCCCGAAGATTTCCTCCTGAGCGAGGAAACTGTCCCGCGGAACTTCCGTGAAGATCACCGGTCCTACGAAGGTGCCGTCCAACGAATCAGGCACTTGGCCCTGGAACAGAAGGCGGCCGACCCGCTTCCCCTCTTCAATCGCTTTCCGGACCCGCCCGAAAGCTTCCTCGTCGACAAGTGGGCCGATGACTGTCCCTGGCTCCTCCGCCGGGCCGATCGGGAGGGATCGGGTGGTTTCAACGAGCCGCTTCAGGAATCGGTCGGCGATCGATTCCAGGACGATTACCCGGGAACAGGCGGAACATTTCTGGCCCTGGTAGCCGAAGGCGGAGACGGCCGTCCCGATCACCGCCTCGTCCAGATCCGCATCCTCATCGACGATGATCCCGTTCTTGCCCCCCATCTCGGCGATCACCCGCTTGAGGTGGCGCTGCCCTTCGGTCGGCTCGGCGGCCAGCCGGAGGATCCGTAATCCCACCACCTTGGAGCCGGTGAAGGCGATCCAGTGGACCCGCGGGGAGCGGACCAATGTTTCTCCCACCTCTGCTCCGATCCCAGGCAGGAAATGGACTACGCCCGGCGGGACTCCGGCCTCCAGGAGAATCTCGGCCAGATGAAGGCCGACGATAGAAGATTGTTCCGCCGGTTTTAGAACGGCGGTGTTGCCGGCGACGAGAGCCGCGGTGGTCATCCCGGTTAAGATCGCCAACGGAAAGTTCCAAGGGGAAATCACAACCCCCGGCCCCAACGGCTCATGTTGATAGATGTTTTTCTCGCCGGGGACTTGCCCCACAAGAGTCTGTTGTGTCCAACGGAGGATCTCCTGAGGGTAATAGGTCAAGGTGTCGATCGCTTCGGCGACGTCGGCGTCGGCTTCCATCCAGGATTTGCCAACCTCCAGAACTTCCCAGGCGGCCAATTCGAAACGGCGCTTGCGCATCAGGGCAGCCGCCCGCTGGAAGATTTCCGCCCGGGCCGGGATCGACAGCCGGCACCAGGAGCCAGCGGCCGCTTCGGCCTGGGCGAGGGCCTCCTCAGCATGGGAGGGGTCGGCCAGCGAGATGTGGCCGACGATTTCAGAAAGGTGTGAGGGATTTTTCCGGGTGAGCCTGCGCGCGAGATGGAGCCGTTTGGTTCCGATGATCAAAGGAACTTCTTTTGGCAGGGAGCTTTTGGTCCGGCGAATCGCCTCGCCAAAAGCGGCCCGGTTGGATTCCTGGGCGAAATCGGTCAGCGGCTCGTTCATGATTTCTCCAGAAGGTTCGCCGCCAGGAAGGAGGCGTGAGAGGTGTTCTCTAGGATTCGGCGGACCAGGTAAGCCATCCCGGGAAGGAGCTCTCCGACCGGTGTGTAGATCCGGACCGGGATTCCTAACTCCTGAACCGCCTGTTGAACGGCCTCTCCCATTCCGTAAAGGACTTGGCACTCCCACCGGTCTTGTGGAACTTTAAGTTCTTGGGCCTTGACGATGGCCCGGGCGATGGAGCGGAGGTTATGGGTGGCGATTGCCGCTCGGACCTTGGAATGATTCTCAAGAAGAGAATCGGTCAGCCGCTCGAAGCAGGCGTCGGTCTCCGATTTCTCGATGTAGACCGGGCAGGGCCATTGCTGCTGTCGAGCGAGGATCACCTCAGAGTCCCAGTAAGCGCCCCGGACCAGCCGGACGGTGACGGGGCGTCCGCGGGAGGTGATCCATCCAAGCAGTTTTTGAAGTACCTGTTCAGAATCTTTCAGGTACGATTGAATCACCAGACCCACTTCTGTTTCTTCTGGGAAGATTTCATCCAGTATCCGCTGGGTGAGCCAGAGAATCAAGTCCCGCAGATGGTACTGTTCCATGTCGACGTTGACAAATCCTTTTTGGGCGGCGGCGGCTTGAAGGATTTTTGTGAGGCGGGGCTGAACCTGACGCCAGCATCGTTCCGGGTCTACCGGGTCGAAGGGGAACGCCAGAGAGGAGAGCTTCAGGGAGATATGGGGATGGGACGGCAGGTGTTGATTCCATCTTTGAAGTAGTTCCAGGTATCGCTGAGTGTACGCCTCGGCTTCGGCTTCAGAAGTGGTGGCCTCTCCCAGCAGGTCCACGCTGACTTGAAATCCCTGTTCCTCCAGCCGGCCGATGGTGGCGAAGGCTTCCTCTAAATTGGCTCCTGCCAGAAAAAGTCGGGAGATCTTTAAGGTGGTCCGCCGGGTGACGGCCGCCACCGCTGCTCCGGTCAGCAGGGAGGGGCTGGCCGCCCTTACGCCGATTCGAAGCGGCCACGGCAGGCGTTTATTTTCTTCAGGGAAATATTCCTTCAGATGCCGGACGATCTGGCGAGGATTTTTCAAGGCGGGGAGACAGTCGATGAAACGGAGGATCTGCGTCCTTAACGAGTCGTCGGTGAGACACCATCGGAGGATCTGCGTTTCCCATGGGTGGGCCTGAGTGATTTTCCGGCTTGCCTCGCGCATCGACGCGTCGAGTTGGGCTCCGATCTTCCGGATTCCAGTCTCTGTGGAGCTGCACCCCTCTGCCATGCCTCGCCTCCTCTGTATGATGATATAATGACGCCCTTCGAATGTCTGCTGAGATCGCGCTGACGCAAAAAGGGGAACGGTGGCAGCGCAGCGGTCACCCCTGGATTTATCTCGACGACCTGGATCGGCCGGATGTTTCCCTCTCCGGACAGATCGTTCCGGTCAAGGGGTCCCAAGGGAAACCGCTGGGTCTTGCCTTCTTCAACGCCCAGTCAAAGATCGGCCTCCGGTGGGTCGCGCAGGACCCTGAGCGGTCGGTCGACCGAAACTTTTGGGCCGGCCGGCTGGATCGGGCCCTGAAGCTGCGGGAGCGGCTGGTTCGAGACTCAGACGCTTACCGCCTGATCTCATCGGAAGCGGATGGATTCCCGGGACTAATTGTCGATCGATACGGATCGGTCCTGGTCCTGCAGAGCCACTGCCTTGGGATGGAGAAGATCCTTCCGATCGTCATCGACCTGTTGAAGGAACGAATTCAGCCGACCGCCATCGTCGCCCGCAACGACTCTCACGTCCGGACCTTGGAAGGGCTCCCTCTGGAAAAGAAGATGCTGTTCGGTCCCCGGCCGGACCGGCTCCAGGTTCAGGAGGGAGAGATCAAATATCTCGTGGATGTCTGGGAAGGCCACAAGACCGGACTCTATCTGGATCAGCGGGAGAACCGGCTGCACGCGCGGGACTACGCCCGGGGGCGGGTGCTGGATGTATTCGCCTATCAGGGGGCCTTCGCCCTTCAGGTCGCTTCCCGGGCTGAGGAGGTCCTGGCCGTCGAGGATTCGGAGAACGCGGCGGCTCATCTGAAGGAAAACCTTTCCTTGAACGGATTGACCAACGTCCGGGTGGAGCGGGCCAATGCCTTTGACCGGTTAAGAGAACTCGAGAAAGCGGAGGAGACCTTCGACCTGGTGATCCTGGACCCGCCGGCCTTCGCTAAAGCCAAACAGGAGATTCAAGGGGCCTGGCGGGGCTATCGGGAGATCAACCTGCGGGCGTTAAAGATCTTGAAGCCGGAAGGGGTGCTGTTCACCTGTTCCTGCTCCTATCAGATCACCGACGAGATCTTCAGCGAAATCCTTCGGGAGGCCAGCCGGGACGCCAAGCGGCCCGTGCGTCTTCTTGAGATCCGGACCCAATCCAAGGATCATCCGATCCTGATGACGCATCCGGAATCGAAATACTTGAAAGGTTTCGTTCTGGAAGTGGAGTAGAATAACAGCGATGCCTGAATATACCGAGCGGCACGCTCGGGCCGGCGTGCAGGCGAAACTCCCGTCCCTTGAATGCTGGCCCAATCAAACCCCCGGCTACGAGGTGGCGATCGAAGTCCCGGAGTTCACGTCAGTCTGCCCCCGGACCGGCCTGCCCGATTTTGGGATCTTACGGATCCGGTACGGCCCGAAGAAATGGTGCGTGGAGTTGAAATCCTTAAAATTCTACATCAACGGCTATCGCAGCATCGGGATCTTCCAGGAGAACGCGGTGAATCGGATCCTCAAGGATTTCGCCGCCGCGGTGAAACCCGAATGGGCGGTGGTGACGGGAGAGTTCAACTCCCGCGGCGGCATCAAGACCACCGTCGAAGCAAAATATCCGAAAACGAAGGGATGAGCAATATGGAAGGGACTTCGCAGGGGTGGGGATTCGAAGGCAATCGGAGGCCCGAGCGGGCATGGTTCTCCGCGATCCTACTTGTTGCGATTCTCTTCGTTGGCGGCTGCGTTTCATGGCGGCCTCACGAGGCTTCCTCGAAATCGGAATTGGAACGGGTTGGACAGCAGATCCGGCTCAAGGGGCCGGTTCCGTTGAAGGTGGGTGTGGCGAAGGTAGAGATCACGCCCGCCGTCGGGACGCCGCTGGCAGGTTATTCCAAACGGCGCGGCAAGCCCTCCGTGGGAATCCGGGATCCTCTCTACGTCCGGGCGCTGGTCTTAAACGATGGGGAAGATATTCTGGTTCTGGTCTCCGCGGACATCTTGCTGTTTCCGCCGCCCCTGGCGGAGGAGATTTTGGATGAGGTATCGGAACAGTTAAAGATTCCCAAGCGGGCCATTGTTCTTGCCGGCACCCATACCCATTCCGGGCTCGGCTCGATCGCGGATGGATTTCTCTATCAGATGGTCTTTGGGTCCTACCAGTCCCAGATCGTCGAGGGGCTCAAAGGCCGCGTGATCTGGGCCGTCCGGCAGGCGTTCGATCATCAACAGCCGGCCCGATGGGGGGTGGGAAAGGGGAATCTGCTTTTGAGGGGGCTGATTGAGAACCGGATGGATCCCTTGGGAGGAGTTGACCCGGCGGTGACGGTCCTGCTGTTTGACTCGATGGAAGGAAGGCCCTTGGCGATTTTGGCTAATGCCTCGGCGCATCCTACCTTGATGGATTCAAAGGCGTTCCGGTTCAGCGCCGACTACCCCGGCGAATTCTGCCGCCTGATCGAGGAGACCTATCCTGGGGCGACCTGTCTGTTTGTCAACGGGGCGGCCGGGGACTTGAGGCCCAAGGGGGAGATCGGATCGTCCCCGGAGGAACGGATCGGCCGGTTTGGGCGGGCGTTGGCGGAAGGAGTCACCGGATTGGTGAACCAAATCAGCGTAAAGTCCAACGGGGATCTGGCCGCCTGGGGATGGGAGATTCCACTGCCTCCTCCCCAGTTGCATTTGGGTCCTATTCCCATCCCTTCTCAAATCGGGCGGTTCATTCGGCCCACCTCTTCGGATTTGAATCTTCTTGCTCTGGATCAAGTCCTCTTTGTGCCGTTGTCCGGTGAGATGACCACCGGGCTCGGCCAGGATTTAAGACAAAAACTGGAAGCCCAAGGATTGTCCCCGATCCTGGTGGAATACGCCAACGGCTATCTCGGTTACGCGGTCACGCCGGAGCAATGGAGCCGCCGGAGTTATGAAGCCTGGATGACCTGGTACGGGCCGAGCTTCGGCCTGTACCTGGTGGATCGGGTGCAGGAGCTTGCCGGGTTGTACAAAGAGAAGCGAAAGTAATGGGCGCTGTGCTTCTCGCAATGACAATCGGGCTCTCAACTTTGCTAGCCGGTTGCGCCCCCGCGCAGCGGCTGGGGCCGATCTACACGGTTCCCTCGGGCCGGCTCGCGTGGGTGGCGGGGATTCCGGTCCTGATTCTCCACGGCTCCCCGTACGAGATGGGATATCAGCACGGGGCTCTCCTGCAGGAGGAAGTCCACGCCTCGGTGGACAACGCGATGGCCTTTGTGGACGGCCAAATCAAGGTTCCTCTGGCGGGCCGGTGGTTCGCCCGACGGGCCCTGGACCGGGCCTGGAACCAGATGGCTCCATTCGTGCCGCTCGAGATCCAGCAGGAACTCCAGGGGCTTGCCGACGGGGCCGGGGTTTCCCTGCGGGATCTGCAGAGGGTTCACGCCCTGCCGGAATTGATGTCGTCCAGCTGCTCCAGTTTCGCCGCGTTCGGCCAGGCGACAAGGGAAGGACGGATGATCCAGGCCCGGAATCTGGACTGGGCGATCCAGTCGAACGTGCAGCGGTATTCGGCCCTGTTCGTTTACCACCCGGCAGGGAGGGAGCCGTTTATCAGCATCGGGTGGCTCGGATTCATCGGGGTCATTTCCGGGATCAACCAGCGGGGAATCTCCGTGGCGGAGATCGGGGCCAAGACGAAGGACGCCCGCTTGAAAGGGACCCCGATGCCGTTTCTGCTCCGGCGGGTTCTGGAGCAGGCGCTTGATCTGGAGGAGGCGGTCTCGATCATAAGAACCTCTCCCAGGACCGGCGGCTACAATTACCTGTTCGCCAACTCAACCGGGCGGCGGGCCGTTGCGTTGGAGACGACCCGAAGCCAGGCGGCGGTCTTCTGGGCGGACCAGGAACCGAAGGTTCCTTTCGCCCTATACGTCCCCAATGCGATCTTCCGTTCCGATTGGGCGCTTGACCCGGCGGTCCGGGATCTGCAGACCGCTTCCCGAGGGAATCCTTCTCAAGCCGGGCTGGAATCCCCGGTCGGTTCGACCGCGTACGATGTCCGCTACTGCGGGATGGGAACTCTGCTTCAAACCTTCCATGGAAAGATCGATCCGGAGGTTGCCATGGCGATCGCCCGGGCGGTGGCTCCTTCGAGCAACATTCAGAGCATTATCTATGCCGCTCCGGAACTCTGGATTGCCAACCCGAAGGATCGGCAGCCGGCCGCGATGGGAACGTACCACCGGGTGGACATGGAGGATCTATTTAAGCTTTAGTTGGCGGCGGAAGAACGAGTAGGTGACGATCTTCAGGTACGGGGTGGCCAGGTAAGCCGAGTAATGCCCGGTCGGAAGCACGATCAGTTTCGGCCGGCCCATCGCCTGCCAGAGATCAAGCGACCGCCGGACTCCCAGGACCCGATCAAAAAGTCCCGCGATCACCAGGACTCTTTCAGGATCGATCCCTGAGGCGAATTCCATCGGCTCCGAAACGATCACCGCTTTTAGCTGGCGCAGTCCCTCTTCCTGACTCCACCCGTGCTTTTCCAGATAGGCCCTGCGTCGTTTTCGGATCGTTCTGTCCTTGGAGGTCATGATCACCTGGGCGAGGTGTCCCGCGGGCATTCCAAAAACATGAGCTTTCACTCGGGGTTCCACCGCCGCCAGGGGAATGGTGAGGATGGCTCCGAGACTGATGGCGAAGGATCCGATCCGCCGGGGGTCGACCGAGTCCAGTGTCTCCAGCCAATCGATCGTCCGCCGCAGCTGGATGATCGATTCCTGGAAATGGGTTTCAATGTCTTTCAAGTCCCGGTCCGCGGAGAAAACCTCCTTCGGCCGGTAGACGATTACGGAATGCAGGCCCCGCGCCGCGTAATACTGAGCGAACTCCCGGATGTACAGATCATTCCCCGCCAGGATCGGGGACATCAGAACCACCGGCAGGCGCGACTCAGAGCTTACAAGTGGTGCGGCTCCCTCTAGCCGCAGCCGCCCCGGCCGATTGGATTGGTAGAAATCAATCCGGATCGGGCGGAAGGCGGAATCGTTCGGTGCGGCCAGATGCAGGTGCCGGATCCGATACCCGGACTTCTCCTGAATCGATTCCACGGTCGCTTCTAAGGATTGCCGCGGATATGCATAATAAGAAATTAATTTTTCGGACAGAGGAGGATGATCAGTACTTTGACCCGTCATCGGAACCGACGCACATCCACTCAGCGTTACGATCAGCAACCCAGCCATGGCCATCCGGCCCCGGCTCGGTGGCGAGTTCTCAGACACGCTCGGCGGACCCAGCGTGTCCGCCTCGCTCCTACTCCGGCCCTCGCTCTCTCCGCCATAATTAAGCTCACAGGCGGAGAACCATGCCCGCTCGGGCCTCCGAGGGTCTTCGAACTCATCCACCGAGCCGGGGCCTTCCTCTGGAAGAGGGGGATGTTGGGGGAGATGGGAGATCTCCCCCAACGAGACCGATTGCTTTTGCTGGATTGGGGAGTCCTGAGGGGAAAACCACGCAATGGTTTTCCCCTCAGAATCGGTTGGACAACTCATGCTGTTGACCACTTCTCCAACGCCGAAAGGCTCAAGAAAAATGTTGAACATACAAACAGTTGTCCAACCGAGACGACGTGCATGGCGGTTATGATATCATAGGATTCATGCACCCTTTGCTGATCGCGCATCGGGGGGATCCGGTCCACGCCCCGGAGAATACCCTGGCTTCGTTCCGGTCCGCTATCGCCAAGGGGGCCAAGGCAGTGGAGACGGATGTCCGCCGATCCTCCGACGGGGTGTGGGTTGCTTTCCATGATCTGACCCTTCGGCGGACCACCGGCCGCAGGGGGATTCTCGCCCGCACTCCCTGGACGGCGCTGCGTCCGCTGGGAATTCCCCGGATCACTCAGGTTCTGGATCTGTGCCGCCGCCGTCATGTGCGGGTGGTCCTGGATGTGAAGGTCACCCAAGGAGAAGGGGAACTTTTTAAGGTCTTGAAGCAGTCCGGTTGGCTCCATCAGACGGTGGTGGGAGCAGGAACGAAGGCCAGTCTCAAGCGATGGCGGCGGCTGCTCGGGAAGAGGCCGCTTTTCTGGGTGACCGGTTTCCGAGCCCGTGTGACTCGAAGCCGAGTCGGTCAAGCCCGGCGGTTGAAACTGACGGGCCTGCTCGTTTACCGGGGCTGGATCACGAAGGGATCTCTGCGTCGGGTCCACGAAGCCGGCTTAAGATGTTATGTCTGGACCGTCCGAACCCCCACGCAGTTAAAGCGGTTTTCCGCGCTGGGAGTGGATGGAGTGATGTGCGAGCTATGGCCGCCCCCTTCCATCTGATCGACGAGGCCAAGCGCCTCATCCGGTTTAATACCGTCACCTGGAACAGCAACGCCGACTGCGCCGTCTACGTCGGTTCCCTCCTGCGTAAACTTGGCGCCCAAATTTCCTATCAAGACAGCCGCTCGGAGGATGGAGTCCTGTTCATGAATGTGGCCGGCCTCGTCGGAAAAGGCAAAGGGGCGCCCCTTCTTCTCACCACTCACCTGGACACGGTGGATTCCGGCAATCCCCGGTTCTGGACGAAGACCGGCGCAGATCCGTGGAAACTGACGGTTCGGGGAGACACCCTGTACGGTCTGGGGGCGGCCGACACAAAACTGGATTTCTTATGCAAACTGCTCGCCGTCGGTCAGTTTAAACCCGACTCCTTGAAGCGGCCGGTGATTCTGCTGGGAACCTTCGGGGAGGAATCCGGGCTGCGGGGGGCCGCCCGGTTTTGTCAGGGGGAATTCCCCAGACCGGAGATGGCTCTGGTGGGGGAACCGTCGGAACTTTCCCTGGTCACGCGCCACAAAGGGTTCGCGGTGGTTGAACTTCTCTTTAAATCGCGGGGCCTTCATCGCCCGTCGGCCGCCGAGTGGGTCTACGAGTTGACCTGCACGGGGCGCCCGGCCCATTCCAGCACGCCGGATCTGGGAGTCAATGCCATCGGTACCTCAATCGAATTCTTGCGGAAACTCCAGCCGAAGGTGAAAAAGTGTCAGGTCCTCTCTTGGACCGGCGGGACGGGCCATAACATCATCCCGGCTCAAGCGGTGGTCCGCTTCTCATTGGGAGATTCCCCGAAGATGAATTTCCGGTCCACGCGGGATTGTCAGGTGCGGTCCAAGCGGCTTGAACCGGGCTGGTACCCGACGCTGCCCTGGGCGGACGCCGTCTGGTCCCTCGATACCCTGGGGACCCTCTTAGAACCGCTGGAGAAACCGCGGGACCGGGATTTCCAGCCGCCCCATCTCACCTGGAACGCGACCCTTCTCCGGGAAACCAAGGAGGGATGGAGCATGGCGATGGACATCCGTTCGCTCCCCGGGCAGAGAGTGGAGCGGACGATCAAGGCCTTTGAAGGGAAACTGTGGAAACGGTTCGGGCATCCGGGTTCCGACTGGCAGTTCCATCTGGAGAGGGAAAATCCGGCTTTGGAGGTGAAGCGGGATGCGCCGGTCGTCCGGCAGGCGGTTTCCGCGCTGCGGGCGGCCCGGCTGCCGGTGAAAATCACCGCCAAGTCCGGCTGTTCCGAGGCCGGGCTGTACGCCAAGGTGGGGATTCCCTCTGTCGTGATCGGCCCGGGCCGCTCCAAGGGAAACATCCATCAACCCAATGAATCGGTTTCGCTCCGCCAACTGAGGGCGGCCGTCCGGTTCTACGAGGCGTTCTTAAAGAAAATATGTTCCTGATCCGGCAGGCGGGTCCATCCGATTTCTCCGGCCTCTTCCAGCTGGCCAGACTGCTGGATTCCTACAATCTGCCGGCGGATCGGGGATACATCCGGCAGCTCCTCCGGGATTCCGAGGCCTCGTTTGCCGGAAAGCTGCCCAAGGCGAAGGCGAAGTATCTTTTCGTTCTGGAGGGGAAAACGGTACCCGGTACCTTAGTCGGCTGTTCCCTGATCATCGGAAAACATGGCACACCGGGGCGCCCGCATCTTTGGCTGGGGCTGGAAAAGATAAGGAAGCAGAGCCGCACCTTGGGCATTCGACGGTCGCATCAGGTCCTCCGGTTGGGATACACGGTCAATGGGCCGACCGAGGTGGGGGGGCTGGTGGTCCTCCCCGGCTACCGGAAGCATCCGGAGGTCTGCGGCCTCCAGATCTCTTATGTCCGCTTCCTCTATATGGGAATCCACCCAGACCGCTTTGAGAGGAAAATCCTGGTGGAATACCGGGGGGCGATGGGAGCCGGGAACAAGAGTCCCTTCTGGGAGGCGGTCGGCCGGGTTTTCACCGGGCTCCCTTATCAGAAGGCGGACCGGCTCTCGGTCACGAACAAGGAGTTCATCCTGAATCTTTTTCCCCGGGAGCCGATCTACTGCGCCCTCCTGCCGGAATCGGTCCAGGAAGCGATCGGGGCCATTCATCCGGCCGCCCGGCGGGCCGCGGGACTTTTAAGGGGAATTGGGTTTCGTGCGCTTGCGCAGATCGAGCCGTTCGACGGGGGGCCTTATTACAGTGCTGATCGCCGGCGGGTGCGGCTCATCCGCCAGATGCGCCGGCTGAAGGCCGCCGTCATTGCGAGCCCTGGAAGGGCGAAGCAATCTCCTGCTTTTCTGGTTGGGACCGATGCGGGCGGTTTCTTCCGAGCGGTCCGGATTCGGGCCCAGGTGGATCGGGGCCGCTGTTTCGTCAGCAGAGAGGCGTTGCGGCTTCTCAAACTTAAAGTGGGGGAGAAGGTCTATGTCTGTCCTTTATCGAGGTAACTACATCGCCGGGCGGTTCGTCCGGACCTCGAAGGGGGCCGATCTGATCAGCGAGGACCCCGGGGATCTTCTGGATCCGGTCGGTTCTCTTGTTTTCTCAACGGATCCGGTCGATCAAGCGGTGGCGGCGGCGGGACAAGCGTTTCCGAAATGGATGGGCCAGTCCCTTTCTAAGCGGATCGGCCTGCTCCGATCTTTTCAGCGGATCCTAGCCGGGCGTCAGGAGGAATTCACCCGTCTGATTGCCAAAGAAGCGGGCAAGCCGCTGACGGAATCCCGCCGGGAAGTGGAACGGCTGATCGGCAAAGTGGATGAGATGGTGAACTTGGGGCTAAAGCTCATCCGCCCCTTTTCCATCGAAACGGCGCCCGGAGTGAAGGGAGAGTGCCGGTACCGGCCCCTGGGAGTTTTGGCGGTGATCGGGCCGTTCAATTTTCCGGCCCACACGCCGGGCAGCCACATCATCCCGGGGCTGTTGACCGGCAACACGATCGTCTTCAAACCCTCCGAGCACACCCCGTTCGTCGGCCAGCGGATTGCCGAGATTCTGGATGAGGCCGGTTTCCCGCCGGGCGTCTTCAATCTGGTTCAGGGGGACGGCGGAGTGGGAACCCGGTTGGTCGGCCATCCGAAGGTGGCCGGGGTCCTCTTTACCGGTTCCACCGCAACGGGGCAGGCGATCAAGGCGGTGACGTTGAAGGAGCCGCAGAAATGCCTTGCCCTCGAGATGGGAGGGAAGAACGCCGCCCTCGTTTTAGCGGACGCCGATCTGGAACTGGCCGCCCGGGAAATCGCGGTCGCCGCGTTCTCCATGGCGGGACAGCGGTGCAACGCGACCAGCCGCGTCGTCGTCGACCGGCGGGTCGCCAAGAGGTTCCTGGAGATTTTCCTTAAGGTGGCGAACCAGGTCAAGGTGGGCTATCCATTGGAGGAAGGGGTCTTGATGGGCCCGCTGGTCAGTCATGACGCGGTGGCCAAGTTCCAGAAGTACATGAAGCTGGCTGAGGAAGAAGGATACGAGACCCTCCGGGTCGGGAAAGCGCTGGGCAGTTGGGGCAAGCGGCGCGGCTATTATGTGAGCCCCAGCGTCCATTTGTGCGAGCGGCCGGCGAAGAACCGGTCCGTCCATTACCGTCGGGAGGAGATCTTCGGGCCGGACGCGGCCGTCTATCTGGCGAAAGGAAACGATGAAGCCGTGTCGATCAACAACGAGGTTCCCTACGGGCTGATCACCGCCGTCTTCACCCGGAACCGAAAAACTTTTGAACGCCTCCTGCCGGGAATTGATACCGGGATGGTGAACTGGAACCGGGGAACGATCTTCTCGTCGGGAAAACTTCCCTTCGGCGGCACCAAGGCCAGCGGCTCCTTCAAACCGGCTGGGCTCTTCTCCCCTTACTACTGCACGGTTCCGGTGGCGGTCTTGAAGGATACCCGGCCACTCAACAAACGGGCGCTTCCCTTTTAGTGGCCTGCCGGTTCTGATGGCGCAGCAGGTTCTTCTCGGAGACCCGACTCATTTCCGGATCCGCTCCGGCGCCAACCCCCACACCCGGGATTCCTGGGGCCGCCGCAAGAAGGTGGATCTTCCAAAGGCGGTCGCCCAATGGCTCCAGTTAAAATCGGTGCTGGAAAGTCATGGGGTCCGGATTCATGTTGTCCCTCCGGATCCAGGACTGCCAGGGCTTGTTTTCCCGGCCAACGCCGGTTTCCGACATGGGGACGCCTTCTATCTAAGCAACCTGAATCCCGGCCGGGCCGGGGAACGGGAATATTACCGTGAAATTTTAGATTCATTGGGATTTTCGATTCGGGACATTCCCTCGCCGGATCCCTTCGAGAGGCCGCTGCCCTTCGAGGGGGAGGCCGATTTCATTCCAGTGGGAGATCCTTCCGGCGACCCGGCCAAGACGGTTTATCTGTTTACCTGCGGGCCGGTCGAGCGGCAGAAATGGGCCTTCCGGTTCGGGATTCCCCCGTACCGGCGGGTCTACGGATTCCGGTCGGATCGGCGGACCTTGCCGCTCCTGGAATCGATCGTCCAGCCGCGAGAGGTCCTGCCGCTGGATCTGGTCAACGAGGCCCATTACCACGGGGACACCGTCTTGTATTCCTTCGGCCCTCACCGGGAGCATCTTCTGGTTTACTTAAACGCCCTGTCTAAAGATTCCCAGGCCGTCCTGCGCCGCCGCTTCGGCAGCCGCCTGGTCCCTTTAAGCGATCCGGACGGCCGGAACTTTGCCGCCAACAGTTTCCAGATCTCGACCCGGTATCACGGCGAGACAACCCGTCTCCTTCTGATGCCCGACGGCCTCACCGAGGCGCTGTACGAGAAGGTCCGTTCCTTGGGCGTCGTCCCGTGTCCGGTCGATGTGTCGGAGTTTCTGGAAAAGGGAGGCGGGGCGGTCAAGTGCATGTTGTTGGACCTGGGTGAATAGAGGAAGAGGAGCGCTCCATGGAATTCCAAAATCTTGAACAATTAAAGAAGGTCGGAGAAATTCTTGCGGAATCTGATTTTGACCGGGCCAATTGCTGTTGGGAGCCGGGCCCGGTTTTTATTCTGGAAACCGCCCGGCCGCCCGCCGACTCGCTCAAAGGAGCCGGCCTTTTCCGGAAAACCCGGCAGGACTGGGTCCCGTGCCGGCTGACCATTTCCCATGTGAAGGGGATATCGATCTGGGAGGAGTACGATGCCAAGCCTCCTTTGGGTGGATTGTTGGGAGTGGAGCCCTCCGGTACCGATTTCGAGATCCATCTGCGCTCGGCCCACGGCCTCCGGGTGGACCTTCTGGTCGGCCGCCTCGAAGGGGCACTGGAAGATCAGTAGGAGGTATGGCTGTTTTTCATAGGTATGTAAAATAGACTTGACTAATTTCGATTGATGTATAAAATAGACATGTGAGATATTTCAGCCGCCAGGTGATTCACACCGCCCTTTCCGAAGCGGCCTTGCAGGGACGGATGTCGTTCATTTCTGGGCCTCGACAGATCGGGAAGACCACAGCGGTTCAGCGGTTTTTGAGCGAGCAAGGGCAGCGCCATCTTTACTACAACTGGGATACCCCAACGGTCAAGAGGCGATTTGCCGCGAAGCCGGATTTTTTCATCGAGGATATCCCGCCGGAGCTTCCCAGGCCCTGGGTCGCTTTAGACGAAATCCACAAGTATCCCGAATGGAAGAATCTCATCAAAGGGTATTATGATGAGTGGCGGGAGAAAATCCGGTTTATCGTTACGGGCAGCGCTCGCCTAGATCTTTTTCGAAAATCGGGCGACAGCCTTGTGGGCCGTTACTTCCTTTTTAAGATGCTGCCGCTCGGGATCCGGGAGGTTCTTCCCAACATCCCAAAGTCCGATGGATGGAACCCGGAAGAGAAAATCAAGTCGGTTCCAACCGCCGGTTCTCAAGTCCATGAAGTATTGAAGAGTCTGCTTAACCTGACGGGCTATCCGGAACCGTTCGCCGTCGGAACGCAGGTTTTTTGCAACCGGTGGCGGGACAACTACATCTCTCTTATCCTGCAGGAGGATCTAAGGGACCTCACAAAGATCGTCCATGTCAGAAAACTCGAAACCCTGCTCTATCTGCTTCCGGAAAGGGTGGGTTCCCCGCTAAGCCTCAATGCGCTGCGCCAGCCGTTGGAATCCGCCCACGGTTCGATCCGGTCATGGCTGGAGGCGTTGAAGATGGTCTATCTCATCTTTTCGGTCTCTCCCTGGACTTCACGTCTTTCTCGGTCTGTTCTTAAAGAGGAGAAGGTGTATTTTTGGGATTGGGGGATGGCGACCTCTCGGGGAGCCCGTTTCGAGAATTTCGTTGCGGTTCAATTACAGCGCGCCGTGGCGCATTGGAATGAGACAGGGAAAGGTCCTTTTAAGCTCCATTATTTGAGGACGAAGGATGGTCAGGAGGTAGACTTCGCAGTAACCAACCGAAATAAAGTCCTGCTTCTTGTTGAGACCAAGGAGGCGGAAACCTCCCTGTCGAAGAGTCTCTCTTTTCTTCAAGAGAAGACGCAAGCCGACTTGGCACTCCAGATCGTCAACCAAAAAGGACTCTGCGTGCAGAAAGCAAAGGACCTTTATGTGATGGGAGCCGACCGTTTTTTCTCTTTGTTGCCATGAAAAATTGGCTCACGCCTGCTTCCTTAGCTCCGCAAACCGTTTATGGTGAGCTTGTCGAACCATGAACGGAACCGAGTACAAATGTTCGTCCTTCCACAAGCTCAGGACGAACGGAGACGCTCAAGAAAACGGGTGCCTCATTCACCGTATTTCTATCCTCTGTCTATCAATACGTTACAGCGTTTCTGCGGAGTTACGGAACTAGGCGTGAAATTGGCTTTTAGTTAGCGGTAACGCATATCTTGTTTAAACAACCCCCTGCGAACAAAGGAGTTACAGAGGACTTTTCTCAGGATATTGACACGGCCCCATCGGGAGGATATACTTGAGGTACAAAGGAAATTTCATGAGTCAGAAACTATTTTTTTATCCCAGAATTTTGGCCCTTTTCCTAAGTCTATGCCTTGCCTTGCCTAATTCCGCCCTCGCCCTGCGTCCCAATGAAATCAAACAGCAGGAAGCCGGTCTCGAAGCACTCGAAAAAGCCCTCGGCGCCGCCCCGAACTCCGCCCCCGCCGCCGGCATGGAAGGGGGAACATTTAAGGCCCCCTCCTTGAAAGTTCTCAGAAGATTCGTGCAGCCAACCGATGCGGAGCTCGAGGCAGCGTGGGGGAGGTTAAAAAGAGAGATGGCTGTTATTGGAGCTTACCAGGTCCTTCAATTCAAACTCACGACGGGCACTCGAGTGACTCCAGAAGAAAAGGCACGAGTGGAAAGAGCTTATTCGCAGATCATGAGCCAGCTTTCATGGCAAAAAGTCGCCTTGATTATTGCTTTGTCGAATCGACATCATCCTTTTGCAGCGGCAAAGAATTTCTCCAGAGAGTGGGCCGATTCACGTATTGGCGGATCTGGAGGGATAATGACTCAAGAACTGGCTGCCGAACTCGCTGGCGCGGCGGTGGTTAAGACCTTGCTGGGTAAAGCTGAGAGCGGAGATGTGCAGAAGGCGTTGGACCGCCTTGCGAAGTCCGGCCTGGGCAACGGTGATATGCGCAAGGTGGCGGAGCAAGTTATCGCGGATATCCAAAAACTTCGTAAAAAAAGGAAACCGGTTGACGGGGCCGTTTATCGAGACAAGACCGCCGATTTATACCTTGCGGCTTTACACCGTGTTAACCCTGGGCAACTGGCGGAGATGAAGGTTCCGGGAGAGAACGGGCAGGTGCGGTTCGTGGTGAGCCGCTATAAGTTGTTAGAGCTCATCCTTTCTGGAAAGATAACCGACCAAAGTTCGTTTGGCGTTGTTGAGGGGCCCATCCGCCTGCAACCTGGCGAGCGCATCCTATTTCGATTCAAGTCGGGAGAAGAGGTAAGGATGCCCGTCGTTCTGTCAGGGCCCTTGAATCTTGCCGCGCGCCAGCCCGGGAAGGAGGCGCGCTTTAAACTTGCCGAGGGTAAAGATAGAAAGGTTGTGCTTTCAAATTCCAAGGGCAAGAAAAGGAGCCTGAATAGTGGTAGGGATTATAAGATACCCAGATTATTCATGGTTAGGCATGAGCCCGATGGAGAAAGTGGGAAACCCGTTCTTATCCTCAGTACCCCTAAGGCGATTCAATCACAGATTGAAGAAATTGGGATTCAAGCAGAAGGGACTGCTCCTGAGCGGAAGTTGTTTGGTGCCGCTGGAGAGGAATTCGCGGCATGGTTCCGGACGGCTTCGAAGAAAACCGTGTTGCAGTATGGGACTGTTGTTAAGCAGGCGCAGGTTCCTAAGGGTGGACTGCGAATCCCAGTTGCCGGAGTTGCTGCGGCCCAGTTGACGAGGGGTCTGATGATCGAGATACCGGGCATGCAGATGGTTACCCTTCAGTGGAACGGCAGCGGCTTTGATCTTGTATCCACAAATGAATCCGGAGAGGAGGAACGCCAACCTTTTAAGGAGAGTGGAAGCACTCTTACAGTTAAGAAGACAAAGGTAATGAAGATCACGCAGGATGGAGATGCAATCCGCCTGCAGCCCATTCGCGGTGATGTTTTTCTTGATGATAACCAAATGGAGTCACTCCGGAGAGGATTGCAATGGACCTCCGATCGAGAGGCACTCCGGAATCATGTTGTAGACCGGTTGGTAGCGTCTCGTTCTCTCGGAGGTCTCGTCCAGGATTCTGCAAGGGAGGATCTGGCGAGGGAAGTAGGCGACCTCCTTTTTAAACATTATATCGATCGCCAAGTCGTAGATCTCAGTACCGATCCGGTTCTCTTAAAGATCAACGGATTAATCCTGCGGGAGATAGGTAAAGAAAGACAGAACCTGCCTTCTCGGAAATCATCAGAATTCCTTACGTTCCTCTACGCTGTCCGGGAAGGGTTGCGGTCCTGGGGTACTCGTACCGCCGCCGGGATGGAGGAGTTAGAGCAGTGGAAGGCGCTGACGGGGCCAGATCTGAGGAATTTGCGCGGCGGGGATCGGGTGAGGGGACCCGACGACGCGGTCCGGATTGTCAGCTATTCAGTCCCGATGGAGGGAGGCGAGACGGAGGTGAGGTTCCTGGATGGGACGCAGATCACCACGGCGGAGGTGGAATCGGACGTCTGGTTTGTCCAGAACAATCTCGCTGGGCTGGAAGAGACCAGGGAGCTTGCCGACTTGGACTTGGACGGTTTGGTCCAGAAGACCTATCGAAAGGTCGAGAAAGTGGAATCTAGAGTGACGGGAAGCTCACTCATGTTCGATTACAAAAATCGGGTTGAAGAGAGGAAGCTTCTTGGAGTTCCGGGTGGAGGAATTCTTATTTCCCCGAACGCCTTGAGAGAACCTGGGGCAATCACGGTCTATGTCGTAACAGATCGTATAGATAAAAACCCTATTGAACCGAACGGTTTAATCCAGGGAATTCTCGCCTGGGATGGAAAGGGCGGCTTCTGGTTCGCAGATCCGAGAAAAATAGGGGAAGGGATGATCCCTTTTGATTCTGAAGGGAAGTTTGGTTTTGGAAGAGGCGAGAGCAGTAAACCGGGACTCCTGGGAGTTGAAGCTCCTCAACATATCTCGAGAAAGCACGTTGCATTCCAATCTATTCCTGAGAAAGGATTGTTGATACGAGAAGAGGGCCGATCTGGGGCACGGGTTTTCCTTCCTCGGCGCGAAATAGAGGAACTTCGCCAAGTTTCTGATCTGCCTCGTCCTGTTAATCCGGACCTGCGGGAATTCCTTCAAATTCTCATGGCACAGATCCATTCGTCGAATGAGATCATAACGGGGGCGGACGAAGCCAAGAAGTTGTCTCCGAGGGCGAATGCCTTGTGGCAGGATTTGTCCGGAGAGAATATGACCCATGAGGATGCTGGACGTTTACTTCAAGAAGGGCGGAATCTTCTAGCCGACATGGAAAGATTACGCACAAATCTTGCAGGGCGATTGAACGGACGGCTCAATGAGCTGGAGAAAACGATCCGGTCAATTCGGGAGGAATCGGATAAAACTGCACTTAGCAAAGAGAGGGAGAGACTTTCCCCGCAAGTCAATCACCGCTCCTACGAGTTCATGAATCGCCAGCTCAACGGGCTGGAAAGAACGGCTTTGGCAATCACTCAGGCTGCGTCCCGGCTTGAGGTCCTTAGAGCTCAACTAGCTTCAGATCCCACGCGCGCTGACGACCCCGTTGTCAAGGGCAACATAAAGAGGATTGAAGCCGTTTTTAGGGGAATAGGAGAGATGGCGGATCTAATAACGATGTCAGACACAATACCTCTCCACGGATCCGTAGGTCCGGATGGCGCATTACTCTATCTAGACATCAAGAAACCCACGGAGGATATCAAGGGCGATTCAGTAACGCTGTCGTATGCTTTCACACGGAGAGGATTGGAACTGGATCTCCGTGGAATTGTTGACGTGAGGCAAGATGCCCTTGCTCTGGCCATGATTCTCTACAACGATCGACTACCGGGCGCCGCCGAGTTGGAGGGGGGGCTGTCTCCACAACAGGCATGGCAGAAGGCTGAAGGAATTCTTAAGAGCGTGAGTAAAGCGGCAACCATCAATCTGGTCGGTTTTCCGAAGAGGGCTTTGGATTTGGAGAGGGGAGATGCGGTTAAAGTTCCTGTGGCGATTCAGGGGTGGTCCAATGTTCCCACAGTTCTGGATGGCGTAAGGGAACGCCTGCTCGCTGACGGGTTGTCCGATTATCAATTTCAAGTCAATGAACTTCCCCCCGCGTTTCCGGATGAGCTAGAGCTTGAAATCAAACTCCTTTCGGGTCCATTTGAGAAGAAGACTTCCGCCGGGCTGGAGGAGCCAGAGAAAAAATTGTTAAAGAAATTTCAAGAGAAAGGCATATCCGCATTTGATCTGGGGCTTTTTATCGGTATGAATTGGGATCAATTTAAGATTACACCTGACCACCGTCGCGAGCTGGGCGAGGAATTCAATCCAATCCTCAACGATTTCTCAAAGGAGGAATGGGGGCTCGCTCGATGGGAAGCTGCCCCAGATATTCAAAAGGTCCTTAAAGCAGTTTTAGCGCAGCTTGTCGCCAAAATGGATTTTAAGGAAGCGGAGATTAAATGGGAGCAAGAACCACCTTCTCCCGCCGCCGGGCTGGAGGAGGGAAAAAAGGGAAGAGGCTTAACGAGGCGGGACCTTCTGGTGGGGACAGTGGGGGCAGTATTAGGGACTGCTGCTGGGGTAGTTGGAAAGATCGGTTACGATGCGTTAACAACGCCTACTCCACAGCCACATACCCCGGAACCAGCCAGGGTTCCTCCTCAGGTTCTCACTCCAGTGCCTATTTCGTTTGATGGGTTCAAACCTGTCGTGACAGACGAACAGGCCCGCGATGCTGCTGACGTGCTCTGTTCCGCATTTGACCTGTTCAGTGGCCTCAAGCAAGAGCTCAAGGGGCATCCTTTGTACGGATTGAGGGCACATAGATTAAGAGATGGTGGGACAAAGATGGTTGATGTAGTAGATCCTAAGGGTCGATATGTCAATGTCATCGAGTGGATACATCCAAACAGCCGGGGAGATATCGGATTCAAAGAGCGTGTGCCGAAAGGATTTCTTGTCAATGGGGATGTGGTTCGAGGCCTGAGTTCCGACGGCAGGAAGGTTTTACTTAGGGTTGAGAGTAGGGAGTATCTCGTTGATAGTGATGACGTGGCAGAAGTAACGCCGACGGTAGGCCTTCTGCGTGGGGATGTCATCGCCCCATTGGGCACTCGCATGTCTTATAACGAATTGGATCGTCAGATAAATAGAGTTCATCCGGACACCCGTCTTGGAATCGCATTTAGTTTGGTAGAATCCGCAGAGCTTCTTTATGTGCACCAAAAGGATATTGGGAAGGAAAACAGGTTGACGAAAGTGACGGGTTTTACGTCGTTTGGCGGAGACGTTTATGTGCGACGTCTTGATCCCAAACGAGCTTATACTCCCGTCTATTTGCGTATTACAAGGAAAGGCATAACCGAAGTTGCCGAGGAATCTCTTGATGCTCAGATGAGGCAGGAGTTGGGCATCATGAAGCGTGCGGCGATGGAATCCCATCTCAAGACTGCATACATGGACGCACCTGAAAATCGCCCCGGCATGGAATTCCGACTTGGTAAACCTAAACCGGGGGACGATGGGTATTTGGAAGTCCACTTCTTGGATTTGGGGCGGCACATTTCTCTGGACAATGTGAGCGCATTCACGGTAAGGGGCGATGTCTACGTTAAATATCTCAATCCGCAGAATAGCTTCTTACCCGAATATGCCCGTATTATGAGAAATGGGAGTCTTACTCGGCTCTCTGAAGAGGAGGTACTAAGGTTTGCTCCAGACGTGGCAAGGGAGTTTGGCTTGCGCGCCGGGATGGAGGAGGTGAAGAAGACCGAAGCGCCGGTGCCGGCGCTGGCGGCGCCGCCGACGGCGGAGGAGGCCCGGGATATGTTGAACGAATTCATAGCCCGGCGGGTCATTGCCGATACCCTGCTATATCTGATCGATCCGCAACGGGTGGTGGATGTCGCGGATAAATTCGACGGCCTTTCGAAGCTGGCAGAAAATGCTGGATATCGGGAGGGCCTCGCCCGGATGGTTCCGCCGGCAGTGCTTGAAGAGGCATTCGTTGGCACGGAGGTTCCGGTCTATGTGCAGCAAGGGTGGTTGGGCCAGGTGACCCCGGGGCTTCACGATGCGATTGACAAGAAGTTGATTAGATGGGCGAAGACTCTGGAGGAAGCGGCGATTGTGATTGGGGGCGATAATGTTTCAATTCGGCGGGATCAAGTGCTGATTCAAGTCAATGATCAGACCGCTTCTAAAGTAACTGCGGGGCTGCTTCAATATTTACAGAAGCAGGGGCTGTTGGAGCCGGGCTCGATCGTGGTGCTCCATCGCCTCTTCAAGGGGGGGGACTTCGGCGAGGCCCTCCTGATCTTCGCGTAACGCCTTCCTGTCTTTCCTCGAATGTGATACACTCCGACATGGGAGTGTGAACTTTAAGATGCCACGGGATTATCAGCCGCACAAACGCCTCTTCTGGTTCCTTCGGGAAGGAGCGCGGATCGATCTCGACGATCCGCCCCAGGCGGATCTTCTCGTCCAGCAGGTCTTGACTCGGGGCCGGCTGGGAGATGTCCGGGATTTGCTCAAGACGCTTCCGTGGAATCGGCTGCGCGAGTCGATTCGAAGAGTGAACCCCTTCCTTCCAACGGAGGTGCGGATGTTTTGGGAAGATTTCCTTGCAGGTCATCAGTAAGATTCAAGATTTTATCCTTCGAAATTTCCCATCCATCCAGGAAAGCGAACAATTTTATCTGACGGGTGGGACCGCCTTGGCGCAGTTTTACCTTCACCATCGGAAGAGTCAGGATCTGGACTTTTTCACGGTGACGGAGGAGCTGGTTGAGCCGTTCAGTCGTCGACTAGAGGGAGTGCTTAGAGCCAAAGGGATTTCCGTTGAGCGCCAGAGGGGTCTCCATTCGTTCGTCGAACTATTCGTTGAGCGATCCGGCGAGTCCACGTTGATCCAACTGGCCCAGGACGCCCCTTTTCGGTTTGAGCCGGTCAAGGAGTTTCCGGAATATCCGCGCCTGAAAGTGGACAGTCTGGTGGACATCGCTTCCAATAAACTGTTGGCTTTGTTTGGCCGAGCGGCCTTGAGAGATTTCATCGACCTCTATGTTTTGGTCAAGAAGGGGGGCTTTCAGCCAAACGAGCTGATGGAGAATGCCAAAAGAAAGGATCCCGGTTTTGATTCTTATTGGCTTGCGGTAGCGTTGGAGCGGATCAAAACCTTCAAAGAGGAAATGCCCGAAATGCTGTGGCTCTTGGAACCGATTCCTTTCCAGGAGCTGCAGGGGTTTTTCAACGAGTGGCGTGAAACGCTTGCCAAGGGATTGGAGCCCAATTAGGTCAATGCGCGGTAATGACGGCAGAGGGAATTTCCGGGGACTTGGGTCGGGTGGAACAGGTGGGCCAGGAGCTCGATCCCGTCGACGAGGCGAGGCCCGGCGTGATGGAAGAAGCTTCCTTCCAGGGCAAACACCCTTCCTTGCTTCACCGCGGATAAAGATTTCCAGCCGGGGCGCTGGGTGAGCCGCTTCTTCTCCCGCAGGGTTTGGGAGATTGAGTAACTGCAGGGCATCACCACGATCACCTCCGGATCGTAGCGGCGCACCTGCTCCCAATTCAGCCAGATGGAATCCTTTCCTTTCACCCCCAGCCCATCGACGCCGCCGGCCACCTCCACCATCTCCGGGATCCAATGGCCGGCCGCCATCAGCGGTTCCAGCCACTCGCAGACCCAGGCACGGGGCCGGTAGGAGGTTCGAGAGACCAATTGCCGGACCCGGTCGATCCGCTGTTGAAGCTGGTGCGTCAAGCGGATTGCTGCTTTTTCCCGATGGGTCATTTCTCCAAGCTTCCGGATCTCGGTAAAGATCTCATCGAGCCGCTGGGAGTTGATGGAGATCAGCCGGGGGCGAGGGGAGAGATGCTGCAGAACGGCGGAAACCTCCGGATGAGGAGCGGCGCAGACGGAGCAGAGATTCTGGGTGATCACCAAGTCCGGCTTGAGACGCTTTAAGGCGGGCAGATCGATCTGGAATTGGTGGACTCCCTCCTGCTGGAGTTTGAGGACCGCCTGGTGAATGGCGAAACTGTCCTGCTTGGCGATCTTCTTGACGCGGCTCGTCACGACGACGGGCTTCGCCCGGACCTGGGGTGGATAACTGCAGTGCTGGCTTCGGGCGACGACGGAACGGCTTAGCCCCAGGGCGTACAGCATCTCGGTGGCGGTGGGGAGGAGGGAGCAGATCCGCATCTTCAACTCCTCATGGAAGGATCGCCGTCTTGACGGCGTCCTGGTCGGTTAACATCCGCCGAAGGATCGCGGGCAGCTCGCCCAGGGGCGCATCGCCGGTGATCAGCAGATCGGCCCGGATGGATCCGTCGGCCAGAAGGCCCAGGGCTTGGCGGATCGCCTCGGGCGTGTGATGGAAGACCGACAGGAGGGTGAGCTCCTCGTAATGCATCCGGCCGGTATCCAGGGGGATTTCTGTGCCGGGGGGGCAGCCTCCAAAGAAAAGCACCCGGCCTCCCGGCCGGACCATCGAGAGGGCCTGGCTCCAGGCCTGCGGCCGCCCCACCGCCTCGATGACGACATCGGCTCCTTTCCCTTCGGGAGTGACCTGCCGGATCGCCTGAATTGGGTCGCTGAGTTGGCCAAGGTCGAGCGCCCGATCCGCGCCGCATTGCTGGGCAGCTTCCAGCCGGCGGCTTCCTTTACCGAGCAGGATGATCCGGCAGCCCGCTCGGCGGGCCAACTGCGCGAACATCAGGCCCACCGGGCCGGCTCCGAGGATCACCACGGTTTCTTCCGGGCCGGGATGCACCGCCTGGAATCCGCGTAAGGTGCTGGCCAGCGGTTCCGTGAGTGCCGCGGCCTGAAAGCCAAGACGCTCTGGGATCTCCAGCAGATTCTCTCGCACAATTCGCGCGGGGAGCAAGAGATACTCCGCATAGGCGCCGTTGACGAACAGCAGATCCTCGCACAGGTTCGGCTGATGCCGCCGGCAGTAGAAGCAAGAGCGGCACGGGGCAGAATTGGCGGCGACGACCCGCTGACCCTGCCGCCAGCCGGTCACGCCGGAGCCGATCTTCTCGATGGTTCCGGCGAATTCGTGGCCGAACAGGGCCGGCGGTTTGATCATCCGGGCATGCGATCCGTTGCGGAACACCTTCAGGTCCGTGCCGCAGGTCAGGGCCGAGCGGACCTTGATCAAGATCTCACCGGGGCCGGGGGCGGGCAGGGGCACTTCCTCTAACCGGACATCCTCTTTTCCGTGCAGGACCGCGGCCTTCATGGCGTGGATCCGTTCAACCCTGGCTGGACGATGACCTTCAGAGATTGGGCGGAGGGCCGCATCGCTACACCGAGGGCCTCGCGGATCTGATTCAGCCCGAACCGATGAGAGATGAGCGGAGCGACTTGAATCTCTCGAGTAAAGACCAGCCGGGCCGCCTCCTCCTGCAGATCAATCGATGCGCTGTAACTCCCCACCAGTTCCTTCTCCAGTTTGCCGATCTGCCCGACGTCCAGCGCGGCCGTCTCGCCGAGTCGAGTTTGCGCGAAGAGGACCACTCGACCGGCTGGCCGCACCGCCTCCAGCGCGGAGGAAATGGCCTGCACCGATGCCGCGGCGACGAGGGCGACCTCTGCCCCGCGCGGATCAATTCGCCGGCGGACCCAATCCAGGAGGGAATGTCCCGAGATGTCGTGCGTATCGGCCGCCCCCAGCCGGCGGGCCGCCTCCAGGCGTTCCGGAATGGGATCGGCGACGTAGACCACCCCGCCGGCCAACCGGGCCAGCTGAAGCAAGATCAGCCCCACCGGTCCGGAGCCGAGGATCAGCACCGGCCGACCGGGAATGATCTCAGCCTTTTGAATTCCTTTCAAGCAGGTGTTGACCGGTTCCACGAAAATCGCCTCTTCGTCCGTGACCCCGTTGGGGATCTTGACTAGACCGTCACGCGCGATCCAATCCATCACCTTGACGTACTCGGCGAATCCGCCGCCGGCCGGCTCAAAGCCGGCAGTGGTCCCCACCCGAAGGTACTGCGGGCACTGGGCATAGGCCTGAACGCGGCAGAGATCGCAGGATCGGCAGGGGATGTGGTGGAAGAAGACGACCCGGTCATCGCTACGCCATTGCCCGACGCCCGATCCGACGGCCACCACCCGGCCGGCCACCTCGTGGCCGAAGATGCGGGGAGCCGGCAGATCCCCCTGCGCGATCTTCTTTAGATCCGTCCCACAGACGCCGCAAGCCTGTACCTGAAGCAGTACCTCGCCGGGTCCCACCGGCGGCACCGGCACCTCTTCCACCCGGACATCATTCGGCCCCCGATAGATGGCTGCCTTCACCCCGCCCCTCCTTTGGTAGGGACGCCTTTCAGGCGTCCCAGAAATCTTTCGTAAGATTTCTCTCTCTGGCACAGGTGACTCGCTGACCCCTCCCGGTTGACCACCCTCCAACTGTGCCAGAGAGCCCAAAGGAGGGGCGGGGTCACGCCGTCTAATTTATCACGCCGTTCCGTCGGTTGACAAGGTGGAAGCGGGGTGCTGTAATAGCAATTTCATGACCCCGCCCCTCCGGAGTATGCCCTCGGCAGGGGGGTGGATTCTTCAGGGTCTGAGGAGATGCACAGGTTCATGAAAAGAGGGATCGTTTAAAGCGAGAGACAGCCGAGGGCATCTGTGCCTTCGGCACAGCGCTTCCATCCCTGCAGGGATGGAAGCGGAACTCCGGAGGGGCGGGGTGATCGACGCGAACCTGGAGCAGATCCGGCAACGGATTGCGGCAGCGGCCCGGTCTAAAGGCCGAGACCCTGCCGGCGTGCGTCTCATCGGTGTGACCAAAGGAGTTCCGGTCGAGAGGATCCGGGAGGCGATTGCCTGCGGGGTGCGGGAGATCGGCGAGAACCGGGTCCAGGAAGCCCAGCAGAAACAGCCGGCGATCGGGCGCGAAGTCCGCTGGCACCTGATCGGGCACCTTCAGCGGAACAAGGTGAGGGCCGCGGTGGAGCTGTTCGACGTGGTTCACTCGGTCGACTCGCTGGAGCTGGTCGAGGCGCTGGGTCGGGCCGTCGGGCTTCGACCGGCTCAGCCCGAGCGGGGGTTGGAGCTGCTGGTTCAGGTGAATGTGTCGGGAGAGGCGGCCAAGCATGGCTGTAAGCCGGACGAAGCAAGGGTGCTGGCGGCGGCGATCTTGAAATCGAAGAATCTGAAATTGTCGGGCTTCATGACGATGGCCCCATTTGCCGACGATCCGGAATCGGCCCGACCGGTTTTCCGGCAATTGCGCCGGCTTCGGGATGGGATCGACCCCTCGCTGGATTTGTCCATGGGGATGAGCCAGGACTTGGAGGTGGCGGTGGAGGAAGGAGCGACGATGGTGCGGATCGGGACGGCGATCTTTCAATGAAAACGATCGGGGTGATCGGATGCGGGAACATGGGGTCCGCCCTGATCCGGGGGATGCTGGCGAGCCGGTTCGTTGCGCCGGGCCGGATCCTTGTCTGGGATTCGGATTCGGAGAAGCTTAAGAAATTGAGCCGGGTCTTTGGAATTCGGCGAGCCCGGTCCAATTCCGATCTGGCCGAGAAATCACAACTCATCCTCTTGGCGGTCAAGCCCCAGCAGATGTAGGGGGTTCTCGAGGAGATCCGTCTGCATCTTAGCAAACGGCCGCTTCTAATTTCGATTGCGGCAGGGATTTCAACCCGTTGGATCGAGAAACGGATCGGCCGCGCTGGTTCAACCGGCAAGGCCGTCCCGGTGGTCCGGGTGATGCCGAACACCCCGGCGTTGGTGGGGGCCGGTGTGACGGCGATCGCCCCCGGCCGGGCGGCGATCCCCTCGATGGTCAAGATAGTGAAACGGATCTTTCAAGGAGTGGGGGAGGTGCTGGAGGTTCCGGAAAGCTGGATGAACGGGGTCACGGCGGTCAGCGGCTCCGGGCCGGCCTATTTCTTTTTTCTGATGGAGCAGATGATTGAGGCGGGAGTCCACTTGGGGCTGTCGAAACAGGCGGCGCGGCAGTTAGTTCTGGCCACCGCCGAAGGAGCCGCCAAGCTGGCGAAATCCGGCGAGGAGCCGAAACTTCTGCGGGCCCGGGTGACCTCCAAGGGGGGAACCACGGAAGCGGCGTTTAAGGTGTATGCTCGGGCCGGGCTGGGGAAAATAATTCGGGCCGGAATTCAGGCAGCCGCTCAAAGAAGTAAGAAGCTAGGGAGGTGAGGATGTTTGTGATCGGGAATCTCGTCTCTGCGTTGGCGCAGTTGGTGAACGCCACGCTTACCATCTACACTTGGGTCCTCATCATCCGGGTGCTGATCAGTTGGGTCAGCCCCGACCCGTTTAACCCGGTGGTTCAATTCCTGCAGCGGGCGACGGACCCGGTTTTGGAGCCCCTCCGGCGCCTGATCCCGTCGATCGGGTTCCTCGACATCACGCCGATCGTGGCCCTGCTTCTTCTGCAGGCGATCCAGCATTTCCTGGTGCGGACCCTGGTGGATTTGAGTCTGCGGCTGCGATAATCCGATGCCGATTTGGGATCAGCTTCAAGAGACAATTCGGTTCATCCAGGCGAAGGTTTCCGATACGCCCCGGATCGGGGTGATCTTGGGGACCGGTTTGGGGGGGTTGGGAGAAAAGATTGATGACGCTCACCCCATCTCCTACGAGGAGATCCCCCATTTCCCCCGCTCGACGGTGGAAGGGCACAAGGGGCAGCTGGTCTTCGGCCGGATCGGAGCAAAACCGGTGGTCGTCATGGAGGGGCGGTTCCATTTCTACGAAGGATATTCCCTGGCGCAGGTGACCTATCCGGTTCGGGTGATGCGGGCCCTAGGGGCGGAGGTTCTGATCGTCTCCAACGCCGCCGGCGGGATGAATCCGAAATTTACCGCCGGGGACCTGATGGTGATTGCCGACCAGATCAACTTGATGGGAGTCAATCCGTTGACCGGTCCCAACGACGACCGGCTGGGGATCCGGTTCCCGGATATGTCTGCCCCGTACGACCAGAAACTGATCGGGTTGGCCGAGCGGATCGCCAAGGCGGCCGGGATCCGCCTGCACCGGGGAGTTTACGCGGCGGTGACCGGGCCGAACCTGGAAACCCGGGCGGAGTATCGGTTCCTCCGGGGGATCGGGGCCGATGCGGTCGGAATGTCGACGGTGCCGGAGGTGCTGACGGCGGTCCACGGCGGGATGCGGGTCTTCGGGGTCAGCTGCATCACCGACGTCTGCATCCCGGAAACCTTGAAGCCGGCCCTGCTGGAGGAAATTCTTCGAGTGGCCAAAGAGGCCAAGCCCCGCTTGACCCATCTGGTGAGTCAACTGATCGAGCAGCTGTGAATCCGGTGACCGATTACAAATCGACCCTGAACCTGCCGAAGACCTCTTTCCCGATGAAGGGAAATCTCCCTCAGAGCGAGCCGAAGATCCTGGACCAATGGGAACGGGAAGGACTTTATTCCCAGTTCCTGGAACACCGGAAGGGGGCGCCGGCCTTTGTCCTCCACGACGGGCCGCCGTACGCCAACGGGGACATTCACATCGGGCATGCCTTGAACAAGGTGCTCAAGGATTTCATCGTCCGGTACAAAGGGATGCGGGGGAGGAAGGCCCCGTACATTCCCGGCTGGGACTGCCACGGTCTGCCGATCGAGTACGCCCTGATGAAGGAGCTGAAGGTTACCAAGCATCAGGTGGACACGCTGGAGTTCCGCCGCAAGGCCCGGGCCTACGCCATGAAATACGTCGGGATCCAGCGGGATCAGTTCAAACGGCTGGCGGTTCAGGGGGATTGGGAGCATCCGTACCTGACGCTGGAGCCGGGGTACGTGTCGGCGGCCCTGCAGGTCTTGAGCACGCTCGTCGGGAAAGGTTTCGTGTATCGGGCCCGGAAGCCGGTCAACTGGTGCTGGTCCTGCGAGACCGCCCTGGCCGAGGCCGAGGTGGAGTACGAGATGCACCGCTCTCCCTCGATCTACATGAAGTTTGAATTGGAAAAGAACGCCGCTCTTAGGATGAATCCTCTTGGAATCCAGCCACGGAAGGCCTATTTAGTGATTTGGACAACCACTCCCTGGACATTGATGGGCAATGTCGGCGTGGCGATTCATCCGGATTATGAATACGTCGCGCGAAAAGGAACTAACCCGGATGAAATCTGGGTGACGCTGGCCCGTTTGCCAGAAGTGGCCCAAAAAGATCTCGGTTTGTCCGAAGATCCCAGCTCCATCTTTCATCGATTTCGCGGTCGCGATCTTGACGGACTTCGTTATCAGCATCCGTTTGGATTGCGGGAAGGGAAAGTCATTCTGGCTGATTACGTTTCCTCGGAGGACGGGACGGGGCTGGTTCACACGGCGCCCGGGTTCGGAGCTGAGGATTACGCGATCGGAAAGAAATACGGGCTGGAGGTATTGGCGCCGGTCGATTCACGGGGACAGTTCGTCGGCTTGCCCAAAGAAGTCGCACAATTTAACGGCCAGCAGGTTCAGACAGCCAATCCCGCCGTCATCGAACTGCTCAAACAACGGGGAGCTCTCGTGAAAGCCGGCGAAGAGGAACATCAGTATCCACACTGCTGGCGGTGTCACAACCCGATCATCTTCCGGGCGACCGACCAATGGTTCTTGAACGTCGAGCATGAGGATCTCCGCCGGAAACTGCTCGACGCCGTCGAGAAACAGGTTCAATGGATCCCGCCGGAGGGAAAGGAGCGGATGGCCGGCATGATCAAGACCCGGCCGGACTGGTGCCTCTCCCGCCAGCGGCTCTGGGGGATCCCGATCCCGGCGGTGATCTGCTCTGGCTGCGGAGAAGGAATTCTGGACTCCCGGGTGATCGACCGGTTCGCGAAAGAGATCGAGAAGGACCCGGAGGGGAGCGACCGGTGGTTCAGCGAGCCGGTCAGCCGGTGGCTCCCCGCCGGATTGAAATGCAAATGCGGCAAATCCGATTTCAAACCGGGAACCGACATCCTGGATGTCTGGTTTGATTCCGGGGTCAGTCATCAAGCCGTCTTGAAGCGCCGCGAAGATCACGCAGTCCCAGCCGACATGTACCTGGAAGGATCGGACCAGCACCGGGGCTGGTTCCAGGTTTCGCTGATCACCGGGGTGGCGCTGGAGGGGAAGGCCCCTTACCGGGCGGTGCTGACCCACGGGTTCGTCGTGGACGGCCAAGGGCGGAAGATGTCGAAGTCGCTGGGGAACGTCACCGCTCCGCAGGAGGTGGTCTCCTCGCTGGGGGCTGATCTCCTGCGGCTCTGGGTGGCCGCCTCCGACTATCGGGAAGATGTTCGGATCTCACCGGAGATCCTGTCGCAGACCGCCGAGGTGTACCGGAAGATCCGGAACACCCTCCGGTTCATGCTGGCCAACCTGTCCGATTTCCAGGCCTCGGAAGTCCGGGTCCCGCTGGAGAAGATGCAGGGGCTCAACCGCTGGATACTTCTGCAGTTTGGTGCCCTTGTGCGGGAGGTGACCGATGCCTACGAGCAATATGCGTTTCACCGGGCGGTCAAGAAGATCCATGAATTCTGCACGGGCATCCTCTCCAACTTTTATCTCGATGTGATCAAGGATCGGCTGTACACTTTTTACCCCAAGGATCCCCAGCGGCGGGAGATTCAAACCGTTCTGGCAATCCTGACCGACGCAATGATCCGCCTGATCGCCCCGATCCTTCCGCTGACGGCGGAAGAGGCCTGGACCGCCTTCGGGCTCCCCAGCGGCGGGAGCGCCGAGGCGCCTGGTGCGGTTTCCTCCAACCGCAGCCGGAGCGTGCACCTGCAGGATTGGCCCATCTCTCCGGGTCTGCCGCCGGACCGATCGCTGGAAGCGGACTGGGCCCGCCTGATTCAGTTCAGAGACCAGGCGATGAAGGCGTTGGAGAAGGCGCGAGAGGGAGGCCAGATCGGAGATTCTCTGGAAGCGGAGTTGGAGATCCTGGTCCAGGATAAGGAATCGTTGGACTTTCTGACGAAGCGCCGGTCGGAGTTGGAGCTGGCCTGCATCGTTTCGAAACTGGAGATTGTCCCGGGATCCGGGCCCGGCCCGGCACTTCAGATGAATGTCCGCCCGGCAGCCGGGTCCAAGTGCCAGCGCTGCTGGATGCGGCTGCCTTCGGTAGGGGCTTCTTCGGAGCATCCGGCCCTGTGCCATCGGTGCGTGGAAACGGTGAACATGTGGTATACTCTCGGTTTACGATGACCCCGCCCCTCCATGGATTTCTCTGGGGCCATGGAGGGAGGATGAGCATGAGGGTAATTTCCGGGTTGCCCCAGAGAATAAAAGCTCATGGAGCTTTTCGGGACGCCCACAGTGCTCCTGAGCGCAGTTTTGGCGTCCCGATCCATGGAGGGGCGGGGTGACCAAGAAAGATCTGGACCGATACAAAAAACTGCTCCTCAAGAAGAAAGAGGAGGTCCTTCAGGCGATGAAGCACATCGAGAAGGATACCCTGAGCAAGTCCCAGCGGGATGCCTCCGGGGATCTGTCCGGCTACACCCTGCACATGGCCGACATCGCCACCGACAGCTACGACCGGGAATTCTCCCTCGGTCTGGCCACCAACGCCCAGTCCATCCTGTACGAAATTGATGAGGCGTTGAAGCGAGTGCAGGAGAAGCGGTTCGGCGACTGCTTGACCTGCGGCAAGCCAATCAACCGGAGGCGCCTGACGGCGATCCCGTACGCCAGTCTCTGCATCGCCTGCCAGTCGAAGGAGGAGACCAAGCGCCGCGGGGTCGCTCCCTCCTCCGGGCTGCCGCCGGAAGATCGCGGCTAAGAACGCTTCAAAGGTTGACCCAAATCCTTCTTTTGTCTCTCGGGATCATCCTCCTGGATCAGGGCACCAAGTTCCTGGTGGTCCGAACCCTTTCCGGTTCTCCTTCGGTTCCGATTCTTCCGGGTGTTTTTCATCTGACCTATTTGCGCAATCCCGGGGTCGCCTTCGGATTGTTCAGCGGCTACAGTTTCCCGATCGCCCTGGCGACGACGGCGGTGGTCGTGGGACTGCTCTTTTCCGCCGTCCGGGGGCAGGGAAGCAGCCGATGGAACAACCTTGCGCTGGGGTTGATCTTCGGAGGGGCGGTCGGGAACCTGATCGACCGGGTCCGGGTCGGAGGGGTGATCGACTTCCTGGATTTCCGGATCTGGCCCGTTTTTAACGTGGCCGACAGCTGCATCACGATCGGAGCGGTACTGATCGCCTGGAATCTTTTGCGACGGAGATAGAATAGAACCGTTCACCCTGAGCTTGTCGAAGGGTGAACTAATGGAGGTTCGTGCTTCGACAGGCTCAGCACGAACGGGGGATTGTCCGATGCACCCAATCCTATTTCGTTGGGGGCCGTTCACCTTCTACAGCTACGGCCTAATGCTGGCTTTGGGGTTCCTGGGGGCGATCCGTCTCGCGGCCCGGCGGGCCCTGCGTCTGGGCTTGAATCCCACCCAGATCCAGACGCTGGGAGTCGTTGTCCTTCTCGGTGGGATCGCGGGAGCCCGGGCCGCTTACGTGGCGCTGAATTGGGCGGCGTTTCGCTCCAACCTTCTGGAAATCATTCGGCTGGATCATGGAGGGCTCGTCTTCTACGGCGGATTGGCAGGGGGGATCCTCACTGGAATCTGGACTGTAAGGAAGGCCCAACTCCCTCTCTGGATCACCGTGGATCTGATGGTGCCGCCGCTCGTGCTGGCCCACGCGATCGGCCGGATCGGCTGCTTCCTTAATGGCTGCTGCTACGGGAAACCGTCCTCGGTTCCTTGGGCGGTAGTTTTCCCACCGGAAACCGTCCCGCGTCATCCGACCCAGCTTTATGAATCGGGAGCGCTGATTCTTCTATTCTTTCTGCTGAAAGCCGTGGAGCGCCGGCGTCCCAGGCCAGGAACCGTCTTCTTGATCTACGGATTCTCTTACGGAATCTGGCGATTCTTCATCGAGTTCCTCCGGGGAGACAATCCGGCGGCGGCCTGCGGTTTGACCGCGTTCCAATGGGCGAGCATTCCTTTAGCGCTCACATGCGGGTGGCTACTCTTTAAGTCATTTCGAGGCCGCCAGGCCGAGAAATCCCGCTCTAAAAATCGAGATTTCTCCTCGCTTCGCTCGTCGAAATGACCCTTACCATCCCCCCGGACGCGATTCCTCAGCGTCTCGACCGGTACCTGACGGTGATCCTCCCCGACTCTTCCCGGGCCCAGATCCAGAAACTTATTTCCGGGGGGCACATCCAGGTCGACGGCAAATCGGTCAAGCCGTCTCACCGGATCATTCCGGGGAAGAAACTGTCCATCGAAATTCCTCCGCCGGCTCCGATGAACCTAAAGCCGGAGCCGATCCCGTTAAAGATCGTCTACGAGGACAAATATCTTCTCGTCGTCAACAAGCCGGCGGGGCTGGTGGTTCACCCGGCGGCAGGGAATCCTTCCGGCACCCTGGTCAACGCCCTGCTGGCTCACGGCGGCCGCCTCTCGTCGGTGGCGGGGCCGTTCAAGCCGGGAATCGTTCATCGGCTGGACAAGGACACCTCCGGCCTGCTTCTGGTGGCGAAGGACGACGCCACGCACCGGCATTTGAGCGAGCAGTTCGCCTCCCGGAAAGTCCATCGGGTTTACTTGGCGCTGGTTCAGGGTTTGGTGCGGCGGCAGGAGGGGGTGATTGACGCTCCCATCGGGCGGCATCCAGTGAAGCGCCAGCGGATGGCGGTCCGGTACGACGCGACCCGGGACGCCGTGACCCGCTACCGGGTCCTAAAAAGATTCTCCACCGCCACTTTCCTGGAGCTGACCCCGCAGACCGGCCGGACTCATCAGCTCCGGGTTCACCTGGCCCACTTGGGGCACCCGATCCTGGGGGATACCCGGTACGGGGTTCAGGCCGGCCCTTCGACTGGGCTCAGGGCAGGATTTCCCCGGCAGGCCCTCCACGCCCATCGGCTCGGATTCAATCATCCCCATTCCGGCCGCTGGGTCGAATTCCAATCTCCCTGGCCGGAGGACCTGGCCCAAGCTGCGGCTCTTTTCCCTTGATAATCGAATCGGCGTGTGATAAATTCCGACCATACTCATGAAGAAGCCATCGGTTGGAACAATCGTTTTGTTCGTGGCGCTGATCCTATCCACCTTGTCCGCGGTGAATTTTGCGCTGGGCCGCAACGCCGAGCGGACCAAGCGGATCTGGCTGGAGGGGCAGTTGGACAAGATCACCAAGGCCCGGGACGCTCTGCAGGAGGAACGGGACGAGCTGGTCAAGACCAAGGAATCGCTCGAGGGGCAGTTGAAGGACACCATGTCCCAGGCCAAGGATCTGGCCCAGCAGTTCGCCCAGGAGAAGAAGGCCCGGGAGTCCCTCACCACGGAATTGGCTCAGACCCGCCGGGATTTGACCGATCGGAACGAGCAGGTCAGCAACACAGAGAAGGAGAAGGAGAACTTAACCGAGGATCTGGCCAAGGCCAAGCAAAGCTACCAGGCCTTGAGCAATGAGCTGACTACCCTGCGCCAGGCAAAGGAGGCGCTGGAGCGGCGGGTGAAGGAGATGCTCTCCCTCCAGGCCCAGGAAGCGGAGAAGATCGTCGTCAAGCCCACCCGTTCGACTAACACAGACTTAATCCCCGCTCCTTCTCAATCCTCAAGCCCCTTGGAAGGAAAAGTGTTGGTGGTCAACCGGGATTTTAATTTTGTCGTGGTCAATCTGGGCTCCAAAGAGGGACTGAAGATCGGCGATCAGCTCTCTTTGTGGCGGGGAGGTAAGGCGATCGGCAAGGCCCAGGTCGAGAAGCTTTACGAAACGATGTCCGCCGCGACTCTCCTGACCGAGGAGAAAAAGGGTCAGGTCAAAGAGGGAGACCTCGTCCGCCTGACTTCGTAGCATATCCATTCACCCTTCGACAAAGCTTGCCCCCGACTCGATCGGGGACTCAGGGTGAACGGAATTGGTTCCCTCATCCACATGGCACACCTGACGATCTCTCCGGCTCATTCTCTCCGAGGGGAACTGTCCCTTCCGGGAGACAAATCGATTTCTCACCGGGCCCTGCTCTTGGGCGCGGTCAGCCAAGGGACAACACGGATCGATCATTGCCTGGAATCGGAAGACAATGAATCGACGCGGCGGGCCCTCCGGGCTCTCGGGATCCGGATCCAAGAGGAAGCCGAGAGGGTCGTTATCGAGGGCCGCGGGCTCTACGGTTTTAAAACTCCCTCCTCCCCCCTGGAGATGGGCAATTCCGGGACGACGACACGGCTCCTCTTGGGACTGCTGGCCGGGCAATCTTTCTCTGCGACTTTAAGCGGGGATGCTTCTCTCTCCCAGCGGCCGATGCGCCGCGTTACCGAACCTCTCGGGAAGATGGGGGCGGATATCCAAGGGCCGGATGGGGCGGATCATCTGCCGCTCACGGTCCGGGGCGGAGGTCTGCATGGGATCCTCTACACGCTTCCGGTTCCCTCGGCACAGGTCAAATCGGCTCTCCTGCTGGCAGCTCTCTACGCGAAGGAACCCACGACGGTCGTCGAGCCGATCCCCACCCGGGACCATACCGAGCGGATGCTTGAGCATTTCGGAGCGCAGATTAAAAGGGAAGGCCCGGAGATCACCCTGGTTCCCGGCCCGGAACTGAAGGGGAAAGATCTCACCATCCCCGGGGATATTTCCAGCGCCGCCTTCTTCCTCGCGGCCGCGGCGATCGTTCCCGGATCCTCCGTGACGGTCCGTCAAGTCGGCCTGAATCCGACCCGGACCGGCTTCTTGGAGATGTTGAAGCAAATGGGGGCGAATGTTAAAAGCGAGATTGCTTCACTCCCGTTGGTCGCTCGCAATGACCTAGAGCTTAGAAATGGTGCGGTCTCCTCTAACCGCAGCCATGACGTGGACTCCTGGGAGCCGGTCGGGGATGTGACGGTGAGCCATGCGCCGCTCAAAGGGATTCGGGTCGGCCCGGCGGCGATTCCAGGGCTGATTGATGAGCTTCCGATCCTGATGGTGGCCGCGACTCAAGCCCAAGGGATCACCCTGATTCAAGGAGCGGGGGAGCTCCGGGTCAAGGAGGCCGATCGGATTGTTTCGATGGCGACGGGTCTGACGGCGATGGGAGCCAAGATTCAGGCCGAGGGAGATGAGATCCGGATTGAAGGGCCCGTTCCCTTGAAAGGGGCCCGGGTCAAAAGTTTCAACGATCATCGGACCGCCATGGCGCTGGCCGTGGCCGGGTTGGCGGCGAAAGGGCAGACCACGATCGAGGGGGCGGAGTGGATCGATATCTCCTTCCCCGAATTCGTCGAGATCTTAGAGTCGATTCGCCGTTGACACCCCTCGCCCCCATTGCTACAATGGAAACTGGATACCCACCTTCCGATGCCTGAAAACAATCATGAGTGGCGCGGTGATGCGATGAGCAGTCTCCTGGGGATGTTCTCCAATGATATGGGGATCGACCTGGGGACTGCGACGACCCTGGTCTTCGTCAAAGGGCAGGGGATCGTCCTGTGCGAGCCGTCCGTGGTCGCCATCCAACGCAACGGGAACGGGGTGTTGGCCGTCGGAGAAGAGGCCAAGCGAATGCTGGGCCGGACCCCCGGTTCCATCCTCGCCATCCGCCCGATGAAAGACGGAGTGATCGCCGATTTCGAAGTGACCGAGGCGATGCTGCGTTACTTCATCAAGAAGGTCCACAATCACCGGGTTTTGGTTCGTCCCCGGATGGTCATCGCCATCCCCTCCGGAATCACCGAGGTGGAAAAACGGGCGGTGCGGGATTCGGCCCTTCACGCGGGGGCTCGGGAGGTCCATCTGGTTCCGGAGCCGGTGGCGGCGGCGATCGGGGTGGGCCTGCCGATCCATGAGCCGGCCGGGAACATGATCGTTGACATCGGCGGCGGCACGACGGAGATCGCGGTGATCTCTCTTTCGGACATCGTTTTCTCCAAGTCGATCCGGGTCGGCGGGGATGAGCTGGATGAGGCGATCATCCAGCATTTGAAGAAAACCTACAACTTGATGATCGGGGAGCGGACGGCCGAGGAAATCAAATTGAAGATCGGGTCCGCCTATCCTCTGGAGCAGGAAGTCACCATGGAGGTTCGGGGGCGTGACCTGGTGGCCGGGTTACCCAAGATGGTGACGGTCTCTTCGGAAGAGATCCGGGAGGCCTTGGCGGAACCGCTGGCGCAGATCCTGGAGGCGGTCCGGTTGACCTTGGAACGGACTCCGCCGGAGTTGTCCGCGGACTTGATCGAGCGGGGGGTGGTGTTGGCCGGCGGGGGGTCTCTGTTGAGAGGAGTTGATCGGCTCCTGTCGGAAGAGACCGGCCTGCCGTTTCATCTGGCCGATGATCCGATCACCGCGGTGGCCTTAGGCACCGGCAAGTATCTTTCCGATTTGAAAACTCTTCGCAAGATCACCAGCACTTCAACCTCCACCTGGAGCGAATCTTAACACGCGACCCAAGCTTGAACGGTTTGCCGTCCTGGTAGTTCTCGTCGCCTCTCCTTTTTGGCTTCCCGTCCTGCAGTCTCGTCCTGGAGCTTCCTCTCTGCGGATGAACGTCGTGGAGGGGTTGAAGCCGGTTTTTGAAGGGTTCCAGGCGGGCCGGATCGGTTTTCAACGGCTCCTCTTTGGATTCTTGAAAGGACCTTTCCTGCTCGAGGAGGACCGCCGCCTTCGGAATCAGCTCGCCGCCGCCGCCGCGCACGAGGAAACCCACCGGCAGCTTTCTCAGGAGAATGAACGCCTGCGGGCCCTGATCGGTTTCAGGAAAAGATCCCCCTGGGTTTTGATCCCGGCGGAAGTGATCGGTCATGAGCTGAATCTTTGGTCCCGCACTCTCTTGGTGGACAAAGGGGCGCGGGACGGCCTAAAGAGTGGAATGGCGGTGATCACCGAGGTGGGGCTGGTGGGGCGGGTGAGCGAAGTGGGGCCTTCGGCCAGCCGGGTGATTCTGACGACCGACTCCCATTTCAGGGTGGCGGCGACCCTTTCTCCTTCCAGGATCTCGGGGCTGGCAACCGGGACCTCTTCCGGGGAGTGCCTTCTCACCTATCTTCCTCTCAACGCTGAAATCAAGGAAGGGGAGAAGGTACTCACCAGCGGTGGAAGAAGCTTCTGCCCGGATGGGGTCCTGATCGGTTCGGCCGGAAAAGCCCGCATCGATGCCTCGAACATGTTCCTTATCTCCAGGATCCGGCCGGCCGTCCAGGCCGGCTCTTTGGAGGAGATCCTGATCGTCCGGCAGAACGACAGTGAGTGAACGGATCACCCATTCCCTCCCCTTTTGGATCTTCCTTTTCTGGGGGGTTGACCTTCTGTTTCTTTCCCGGGTTCCGCTTCTGCGCTGGGTGGTGGATCCGCTCCTGCTGTTGTTGATCTTCCTTGGATTCCGTCTTCCTTCCGGCAGGTTTCTTTGGGCGATCGGAATGGGATTAGGGTTCCTTCGGGATTTAGGGACCGGTTCCCTCTTGGGGGGTTTCGCCTGCACCTTTGGGCTGATCGGCTGGATCTTAAACTCGACCCGGCATCTGGTGGAACGGGAGGACCCGCTGGTCCAAGGGATTGTGGCGGGAATCTTAAGCGGAGCCAGCGGGATTCTGTTTGGAGGTCTCCTTACCCTGGCGGACCCGGCAGTTGCGTGGAACCGGTGGGTTCTCTGGACTCTCCCGGTCGCCATGGGGGTCAACGGGATCTGCGCGGCCTGGGGGTTTCCGAGACTCCAACGAATCCTTCGTTAAATGCGGCTTCTGATCCTGCAGCGATTGATTGCCGGCGGGTTGATCTTAATCTGGGCAGGGCTTTTTACCCTGCAGATCCCCCAGGGGGGGAGATTCCAGCAGCAGGCGGAGAAAAACCGGATCCGGCTGATTCATCTGCCCGCCGCCCGCGGGGCCATCCTTGACCGGAACGGAGTTCCCCTTGCTGAGGACCGCTTAAGCTTCGAACTCACCATCTTTCCTCAGGATCTGAAGGATCCTGGGCAGACCTGGACCCGCCTTGAATCGTTGGTGAGAATTTCCGCCAAGGAGCTTTCAAGCCGGTATCGGAAAGGATATCAGGGTCCCTTCGCTCCCGTTCCATTGGTTCGGAGCGTTCCATCGGAAACCGCCTTTCTCTTAGAAGAGAGACGAGCTCAGCTTCCGGGCGTTTTTGTGCGGCCGGTTCCTCGGCGGACCTACCGCGACGGCCCGGCATTGGGATCGGTGGCCGGCTACGTGGGACTGATCGCGCCGGAAGAGCTGACCCACCTTCAATCGTACGGCTACACCTTCCGTGATTTCGTGGGCAAAGAGGGGCTGGAACAGGAGTACGACTCCGTCCTGCGGGGGCGCGACGGCGGACTCCAAGTGGAGGTGGACAACCGGGGAAGACTGGTTCGGCAGATTGGGTTTCTCGTACCTCAACGGGGACGGGCGGTGACCACCTCCCTGGATGGCCGGGTGCAGGCCTTTTGCCATCATTTATTGAAAGGGATCTCGGGCGCCGTCGTGGTCATGAATCCGGACACCGGAGAGATCCTGGCGCTCGTCTCCACTCCCTCCTTCGATCCGAATGCTTTCGTTGATCCGGCCCGTGAACGGGAAGTGCGCGCGAGCCTTCATGGGGTGGAGCGGCCGATGTTCAACCGGGCGGTTCGGTCCGCCGTGGCGCCCGGTTCCATCTTTAAGCCGGTCGTCGCCTATGCGGCCCTGAAAGCCGGAAAGATTCGACCCGACACGATCTTTGTCTGCCCCGGTTATTTTGAGTTGGGCCGGGGGCTCTTCCATTGTTGGAGGGAAGAGGGCCATGGCCCCCAGACCGTGACGGATGCCCTCGAGCATTCCTGCAACGTTTTCTTTTATCAGACGGGACACCGCTTGGGGAGGGAAGGGATCGCCCAGGCGGCGCATCTGTTTGGGCTGGGGTCTCCCACCGGGATCGACCTGCCAAAAGAATCCAAAGGGTTTGTCCCCGACCATCCCACCTCCTGGCAGGAAGGGGATACGATTTCCTTTGCCATCGGCCAGGGCCCGCTTCAAGTGACCCCTTTGCAGATGCTGGTTTTGATGTCGGTGATCGCGGAGGACGGCAAGGTTCCCCAGCCGCATCTCGTCACCGATGTAGAGGGAGAGAAGGGGAAATCTCATCCTCAGCCGGCCCGGCTTTCCCTGGAACCGGAACCCTTGTCGGTGGTGAAGATCGGGCTGGAGCGGGTGGTAAACTCACCGACCGGAACGGGGCGTTTAGCGCAGGTGTCCGGAGTCCACGCGGCAGGAAAGACCGGAACAGCCCAGAATCCCAGAGGGCTTCCACATGCCTGGTTTCTGGGTTACGCTCCCGTGGAACATCCGAAGGTGAGCCTCGTGGTGTTTTTGGAGCATGGAGGCAGGGGGGGGGTGTCCGCGGCGATGGTGGCCAGGGATTTGTTCGCCTATCTCAAGGAGTTGGAGTACCTGTAATGTTGACGCGGCGGGAACTCCGAGGAATCGATCGCCCTTTGCTGGTGGCGGCCTTGCTTCTTTTGGCCGTCGGGTTTCTGACCCTCTACAGCGCATCCTTTCAGAAGGCCCAGGCGACGGGAGTCTCTTTCTTTACCCGGCAGATGAGCTGGGCCGCCATGGGGGGGCTGCTGGCCCTCCTGCTGGTGGTGGTGGATTACCATCGTTGGTTGGAATGGGCCTATCTGCTTTACGGCCTGAATCTGCTCCTGCTGTTGTTGGTGTTGGAGATGGGGGTCGTGCGGGGCGGGGCCCAGCGCTGGCTGACGTTGGCGGGATTCACCATTCAGCCGTCCGAGTTCGCCAAGGTGACGACCGTTCTGGCCTTGGCCCGGTATCTCGGATCCAGAAGAGAGATGGTCAAGCAAAGCTGGAGAGCTCTCATTTTCGCGGGCCTGTTCGCTGCGGTTCCGATGTTTCTGATTCTGCGGGAGCCGAATCTGGGGACCGCCTCCGTCTTTCTCCCGATGGCGCTGGCCATGCTTCTGGTTTGGGGAATCCGGCTTAAGGTGTTGGGTCTCCTTCTCGCGGCGGGGGCCGCGTTGGTTCCTTTGGGATGGATGGGTCTGGCCGATTACCAGCGTTCCCGGCTCCTGGTTTTCTTGAATCCCAACATGGATCCGCTCGGTGCCGGCTACACGGTGGTCCAATCCCGGATCGCCATCGGCTCCGGCGGCTTGTTAGGGAAAGGGTGGTTGGCCGGGACACAGAACCAATTGAACTTTCTGCCCGAGCGCCATACCGATTTTATTTTCTCCGTGGTGGGCGAAGAATGGGGATTTTTAGGATCCAGTCTCTTGTTGGGGTTATTCGCCTTTTTCTTCTATCGATCGATTCTGATCGCCACCCAGACCCGGGATCCCTTCGGCCGCCTGCTCATCGTCGGGTTGGTGGCCCTATTGGCGTCTCACCTGGTCGTCAACATTGGGATGACGATGGGCCTGATGCCGGTGGTCGGGCTTCCCCTGCCGTTCTTAAGCTATGGAGGATCCTGGCTCCTCACCTGCCTGGGCGCCGTCGGGATGATCCTCTCCGTCGGCGTCCGCCGTCCCGTTTTCTAATCCACCTCCCAGAAATTTAATCCTCTCCTAGTTCCTTCGGGGTCCTGGCGTGGAGCGGTCCGTTCCCGGCATCGGGCCTTGTTCGGATGGGTTGTTCACATTCACCATGTCAGAGCATGGGCAGGTGGCCAAACCCAACAGGACGTTCCATGGAAAGTCGTACATTTCAGCATGGGTTTCCATTCAACAGAGCTCGGCCTCAAACGTCGGCACTGCTGGCGGGAATCGGACCGCTCCCCGCCACCCCGAGGATCGACGAATCTGCGAGGACCCCGGCTCGGGGGATGGGGTTCGAAGGCAATGAAAATCCCAAGCGGGCATGGTGTCCCCCGCGCTCTGAAATTCCGGGGACGAGCGAGGGATTTTCGATTAGCGAAGTCGACCACGTGGCTGCGGCTAGAGGAGGCCGCACCACTTGTAAGCTCTGAGTCGCTGGGGTCGACGAGCGGGCCTGAGAAGCCCATCCCCCGAGACGGGGTCCTCTCGTAGTTCCAACACAGGCCCGATGCCGGGAACGGACTGCTCCACGCCAGGACCCCGGAAGCGGTACCAATTGTGCAATGTACACATTGCGTGGATTTGCCAGAGTCTTGCACAGATAAGCAACAATCAGCCATACTCGCCAATGGGTACGCCTATGAATGCATTAATGACCATTGAAGATGTTGCTGCTTACATGCAGGTCAGCCGGTTCACGATTTATCGGCTTGCCAAGGGCCATACCATCCCTGCCACCAAGATCGGCCGGCAGTGGAGATTCCAGAAGGAGGAGATTGATCAATGGATAAGAGAGCGGTGTCAGAGCAAGGATCTACAGAATCCATGAAATTTTCCATCATGCCGCAGGGGCTCCGGGAGAAACTGATGGTTGCTTTCTCCCTGATGTCGATCCTGCCGCTTCTGGTGTTGAGTTACGTGCTTTGGAGTGAAGTTTTTCCTCATACAAAATCCCCCGGACAGATTTCCGTGATTGCCGGCCTGGCCATTGTTCTGGCTGTTTTGGGTTTCTTGGTTGCCAGGGGCCTGGTCTTTCCGGTGATCCGGATGTCTTCGGAGGCGAAGGCGATTGTTGAAGGGAATCTTGACACAGAGGTGGATGCGGACGAGCCGGGCGAACTGGGAAATCTGGGGATGGCTCTGAATCAGATGACTCAGCGGGTGCGGGACAATATGAGGCAGCTCCAGGTTTATGGGGAGCAGACGAAGTTCCTGAATCTGGAGATCAATCGCCACATCCTCGCTTTCTCCGACCTGCTGCATGCGAGCAACCTCATCACCCAGTCGGCCAGTCTGGAGGAGATCCGGGGGTTTATCCTGGAGAAGCTGTCCCACCTGGAGGAAGCGGAGCTCAACTGTCTTATGGTGCCTGTGGAAGGGGAGGAGGGAGTCTTTTTGGTTGACGCCGCCGCGGGAGTGGATCGGACGCAGGTGGAGCTGCTCCTCCATAAGAAGGTGATGGCCCCGTGGCTTGCCCGCGCCCTCCATGAGCGCCGCCTCCTCGTGATTGACGACAGCACAGGTTCTTCGGTGGAGAAGGATTTTCTTGAAAGCCTGTTTGGCATGCGCAACGCTGCCTGTCAGCCGCTGGTCTCGGTGGGAAAAGCGGTTTCGCTTCTGATTTCCGCGAACCAGAAGCAGGGGTTCACTTTCGAGGAAGACGCGATGAATCTGTTAAGGGTTTTCGCTCGGCAGATGGGGATCGCGATCGAGAACGACACTCTGACGAAACGGGCCGCCCTGCTGGAGATTACCGATGAGCTGACCGGTCTGTACAATGCCAAGCACATGAGGAACCGGCTGGAGGAGGAAATCCAGCGGGCCATCCGTTTCCACCACTCCTGTTCCCTTGCGGTCTTCCGTCTGGGCAGCCTGGATCGGATCCGAGATGTGGATGGATCTTCGGCAGCCGATGAAGTGTTGAAACAAGTGGCCGGATTGTTCAAGAAGAATCTGACGGAAGTGGACCGGGTGGGGCGGACCGGGCCGGAAGAATTTACCCTCATCCTGCCGGAGAGGAATAAGCGGGAGGCCATCGAACTGGCGGAAGCCATCCGCCAGCAGATCGAGCGGCAGCCATTCACCTCCGGATCCAGTTTGCTTTCCTGCCCCCTGTCGGTCTCGGCGGGAGTCAGCGAGAATCCGTTGGACGGATCCACCGCAGCCCATCTGCTGGCAAAGGCGACCGAAGCCATCCAGTCCGCCAAGCGCTAAAGGAGAAGACCCGATGCCGATGCCTGTGGATCAGTTGTTAAAGCAGATGGTGGAGCGGACCGCTTCCGACCTGCACCTGTGCGTCGGATCTCCGCCGGTTCTCCGGGTGGATGAGGAGCTGATCCGGACCGAGCATCCTCCCTTGACGCCCGCTGAAACCAAGGCGATGGCCTACAGCCTTCTTTCCCCGGAACAGATCGCTCACTTTGAGAAGCAGAGGGAGTTGGACATGTCCTTCGGCGTGGTAGGGCTGGGGCGCTTCCGCGTCAACGTCTTCCTGCAGAGGGGTTCGGTGAGCGTCGCCGTGCGGCTCCTTCCCCACGCCATTCGGAACTTCGGAGAGTGCGGTCTGCCCGTGGCCATCCTAGAGGAGTTGTGCCGGAGAAAGAAGGGGTTGGTCCTGATTACGGGTGCCACAGGGAGTGGGAAATCCACCACCTTGGCCTCGATGGTGGAGTGGATTAATAACCAGAGACAGTGTCACGTGATTACCGTGGAAGATCCGATTGAATATGTCTACACGAATAAGAAAGCGATCGTTGATCAGCGGGAGATTGGGTCGGATACCTTAAGTTTCACCAACGCGTTAAAGCACGTCCTGCGGGAGGATCCCAACGTGATCTTAATCGGTGAGATGCGGGATTTGGAGACGATCCAGTCGGCGCTCAACATCGCGGAGACAGGGCACTTGGTGCTGGCCACCCTGCACACCTCGGACGCCGTCCAGACGGTCAACCGGATCGTGGATGTGTTCCCGGCCCATCAGCAGCAGCAGGTCCGGGTCCAGCTTTCCTTTGTCCTGTTGGCGGTGATGACTCAGCAGTTGATTCCAAAGGCGACGGGGACCGGCCGGGCTCTGGGGGTGGAGATCATGATTGCCAACTCGGCGGTCCGGGCCCTGGTCCGGGAGGCGAAGACCCATCAGCTTTATTCCGTGCTTCAGACCAGTCAGCGGGAAGGGATGCGGACGATGAACCAGTCCTTGGCGGAGATGTATCTGAGAAAGATCATCAACCATGAAGAGGCCATTGCCCGTTCCCACGATCCGGAAGAATTCTCCCGGTTAACTCAAAGGGGATGAGGGGAGTCTTTTAAGGTGCCAACGCATCGGAAGCTCATTACCAAGCTGATTGGCGAGCTGCTCGTGGAGCGGAAAGTGGTCACTCCCGATCAGGTGGCGGAAGCCCTCAAGCTTCAGGAAAAGAGGGGAGGGCTGCTGGGCCAAATCCTGGTGAATTTGGGATATGCCAGCGAGGAAGCGGTGGCGCAGGCATTGACCCTGCAGTACGGATTCCCTTATCTGCCCTTGAAACGGTACACCATTGATGGGGATCTGCTGCGCCTGATTCCGGAGAACGTCGCCCGCCAATATTGCTTGGTTCCGGTGGACCGGATTGGAGACACCGTGACCGTCGCGATGGCCGATCCCCTGAACATGAAGGCCGTGGAAGACATCGAGATGATCAGCCACTGCACGGTGCAGGTCTTTGTGGCCACGATCAGCGATGTGATGGAAGCGATCCAGCGCAGCTACGGAACCAACCATGCCTGAGGCGGGTGCCAGGAATTGGAAAACGGTCAAGGAGCGCTTGGGAGAGGCGCTGGTCGAGAAATGCCTCCTCAAGCCCGAAGACCTGGAGCGGGCGCTGGCTCTGCAGCGGGAGCGGGGGGGCTCTTTGAGCCAGATCCTGACGGAACAGGGATTGGTCGAGCCGAAGGAATTGATCGCCGTCTTAAGCAACACCCTGCAGATTCCGAGCATCCGTCTGTCCAAGATGGAGATGGATCCGGAGTTGACCAAGAGGATCTCCCGGAAGCTGGCCTTTCACTATCAAATCGTTCCCGTCTCGTTCCTGGGCGACCAACTGACGGTTGCCATGGTGGACCCGATGAATGTGCTGGCCCTGGATCATTTGAGCCAGACGACGGGAATGGTCCTGGTTCCTTTCCTGGCGACGAAAGAGGAGATCCAGGAGGCCTTGAATCGATTGTACGGCATCGTCATGTCGGAATCGTTCAAGGAGCTTACCGAAGAAGGGGGGTCTCTCTCGACCCTGGAGCTGGTCTCGGAGACCAAGACGGCCGAGCCGGAGCAGCTGGAAGACCTGATCCGGATGACTCAAGAGGGCCCCATTGTTCGGCTGACCAATTCGATCCTTGCCGAGGGGGTCTCGATGAAGGCCAGCGATATTTTGGTCGAGCCTTTTGAAAAGCGGCTCCGGATCCGGTACCGGGTGGACGGGGTCTTTCGTGAAGGCAAGTCCCTGCCCACCCTCATGCAGGGAGGGATCGTTTCCCGAATCAAGGTGATGTCCACCCTCAATATCGCCGAGCACCGGCTTCCGCAGGACGGCAGAATCAAGTTTTTCGTCCGGGGGAGGGATGTCGACTTCCGTGTTTCGGTGATCCCTTCTTATTTCGGGGAGAAGGTCTGTCTGCGGATTCTGGATAAGAATCAGGCGACGCTGGACCTGGAGCGGCTTGGATTCGACCCGGTTCCCCTGAACGCGCTCAAAGAAGCCGCGACGCATCCCCATGGGATGATCTTGATCACCGGCCCGACCGGATCCGGAAAAACAACCACCCTGTACAGTCTCTTGAAACTGGTCGACACCCCAAAGCGGAATCTGGTCACGGTGGAGGACCCGGTGGAGTACGACTTGGCCGGAATCAATCAAGTTTCCATCCACCCGGAGATCGGGCTGACCTTCGCCGCCGCTTTGCGCTCGATTCTTCGACAGGACCCGAACATCATCATGGTGGGGGAGATCCGGGATGAGGAAACGGCCGACATCGCCATCAAGGCGGCGTTGACGGGACACCTGGTTCTTTCCACGCTTCATACCAACGAGGCCCTCGGGGCGGTCGCCCGTTTGATGAATATGGGCATTGAACCGTATCTGATCGCTTCTTCCCTTCTGTTGGTGGGAGCCCAGCGCCTGCCCCGCCGAGTCTGCCCGCATTGTCGGCAGATTTTCCATCCCTCCAAACAGCTTATGGAAAGGCTGATCCTTCCACCCAATGGGAACTACTGCAAGGGGAAGGGATGTCCCGAATGTCGAGGGACAGGTTTAGACGGACGGATCGGCCTTTTGGAAGCGATTCCTTTAACGGCCCAGCTTCGCCGGTTGGTCGCGGAAGGGGCTTCCTCTGTGAAGCTTCAGGAGGCGGCTCGCGCCGCCGGTTTTCTTTTCTTGAGGGAGAATGCGATCGGCAAAGCGGCGGAAGGGATCCTCCCCCTCGAGGAGGTCGTCCGGACCACCGTGGGAGTCCTGGAGTAGAAGCCGATGGCCGAATCCTTGAGGCAGAGGATCATAGAACTTCTGGTTGAAGACCGGCGGATCGACCGAAAGAAACTGGAGGAAGTCCTCAAATCCTCCAAGAGCGATCCCCGGAATCTGGGACAGTTGGTGAAACAGGGGCTGATCCGACAGCAGGACCTGCTTTCCACGCTGTCCAAAGGGCTGCAGATTCCTCCGATTAACTTGGCCCGGTACCAGATCGATCCGGCCCTATCCAAACTGGTCCCGGAACGGATGGCCCGCCAATATCGCCTGGTCCCGGTCTCCAAGATGAGCAACTGTCTCTCGGTGGCGATGGCGGATCCCTTAAACGTACTGGCCCTGGATGATCTGACCACCCTGACTTCGCTCCAGGTGACTCCCGTGATTGCTTCGGAAGAGGATGTCAACGCGGCGATCCAGCAGCTTTACCGGTCCGACGCCGGGCCTCTGCAGGAAACGGCTCAACCGGAATCTTCCTCGGAGGAAGAAAAGTCTGAATCTGAAGAGGAACCGGTTGGAGGAGAGCAGCAGGAGATTGTGGATTTAACCCCCTTTGGGATTGTAGGCAAGCGGGCGCCGGTGGTCAAGATCGTCGACGCGATGATCCTGGAAGCCCTGAAGGCCCGGGCCAGCGACATCCATCTGGAACCCGAAGAAAAGGATGTCCGGGTCCGGTATCGAGTGGATGGGGACCTTCTGGAGGCCTTTCGGTTTCCAAAGCGTCTCCAGAACTCCATCACGACCCGCTTAAGGATCATGGCCCGGTTGGACATCACGGAGAACCGGCTTCCCCAAGACGGGCGATTTCGGGTCCGGGTCGAAAACCGGGAAGTGGATTTCCGCGTCTCGAGCTTGCCGATCGGATTCGGCAACAAGATCGTCATGCGGGCCCTGGACAAAAGCAATCTTTCCGTGGGCTTAGAAAAGATCGGCTTGCTTCCGGATTCTCTGGCGGCTTTCCAGAAGGCGGTCTCGCGCCCTTTCGGAATGATCCTGGTGACAGGGCCGACGGGCAGCGGGAAATCAACGACGCTCTACTCCGTGCTTGCCCAGATGAACGAGCCGGGCAGGAACATCCTCACCGTCGAGGACCCGGTGGAATATCAATTGGACGGAATCACCCAGGTTCAGGTCAACCCCGGCATCGGGCTCACCTTTTCCAACGCCTTAAGGGCTTTCCTCCGCCAGGCCCCCGACGTGGTCTTGGTGGGAGAGATCCGGGATGGAGAGACGGCGGACATTGCCGTCAAGGCTTCTCTGACGGGGCAGATCGTTTTATCCACCCTTCACACCAACGACGCCGCTACCTCCATCACGCGCCTCGTCGATATGGGGGTGGACCCGTTTCTGTTAAGCTCGAGCCTTATCTTTGTGGCGGCCCAGCGGCTCTGCCGCCAGCTCTGCCCTCAATGCAAGGAGGAAGAGTCGGTCAAACCGGAGGTTCTTAAGAAGTTGAACCTTGTACTCCCCCAGGGGAAGCAGCTGTATCGGAGCCAGGGTTGTCTCTCCTGTCAGCAGACCGGTTTCCACGGCCGCTTCGCCATCTTGGAGGCGATGCTGGTGGATGATCCGATCCGAGAGATGATCATCGCCAAACGCCCTCCGGATTTGATCAAGGCCTATGCCGTGGAGCACGGAATGAGGACCCTCCGGCAGGAAGGGCTGGAGCACTGCCTCTTGGGGCGGACCAGCGTGGAAGAGGTCCTGCGGGTTACCAGCGATGAATAATGAATGGTTCACAGCGATGCTGGACTGGTACCACCCCTGTTTCTTTCGGGGGCCTGTCAGGGGGCAGGCCAGTTCCGGCATCGGGCCTTGTTCGGATGAATGGTTCACATTGACCATGTCAGAGCATCGGGAGATGGCCGAATCCAACAGGACGTTCCATGGAAAGTCGTTCATTTCAGCTTGGGTTCCCATTCGGTCAGGGCATGGGCCTGAAACGTCGGCCCTGCTGGCGGAATCTGGCCTGCCCCCTGCCACCCCGAAGGTCTCATGCGATGGCTCCGGCTCGGGGAGGGGGTTCGAAGACAATCGGAGGCCCGAGCGGGCATGGTTCTCCGCCGGTGAGCTTGGGTTCGGCGGAGAGAGCGAGGGCCGACGTTTAGCGAGACGGCCTCGCTGGGGACGTCGAGCGGGTCTGAGAAGCCCATCCACGAGACGGGGCCTGGCGTGGAGCGGTCCGCTCCCGGCATCGGGCCTTGTTCGGATGAATAAGGAAATCAGGGATGCCTAAGTTTTCTTACGTCGCTAAATTGGGGGACGGCAGGAGAGTTACCGGCTCGCTGGAGGCGGTCTCACAGGCGGCGGTTCTGGAAGCCCTGCACTTAAAAGGGCTCATCGTGATCAACTTGAAAAAGGCCAGCGGCACGGCGGCCTCCCAATTGTTTCTCAAAAGAGTGGGGATGGATGACCTGGCGATTTTCACCCGCCAGATGGCGACCTTGGTGGATGCGGGCATCCCGATTGTGGCCGGATTGGAAGCCGTTTCAGAGCAGATCGAGAATCGGACCCTCCAGGGAGTGGTGCTCAAGGTGCGGGCGGCCGTGGAGGGGGGAGCGAATTTCACGGCGGCCATCGCCAAACAAAGCACCGTCTTTTCGCCCCTTTTTATCAGCATGATTCGGGCCGGAGAGGCCAGCGGCCATCTGGCTGAGATTCTGGAGCGGCTTTCCACCTACTTGGAGAAATCGGCCTCCCTTCAGCGGAAGATCCGGGCGGCCTGCATTTACCCGGTCATCGTCATCTCCATGGCTGCCCTCATAACCGGGGTGCTGATGCTGAAGGTGATCCCCACCTTCAAGCAGATCTTTGTAACGCTGGGTGTCTCCCTTCCTCTTCCCACCCGCATCCTGATTGGGATTTCTGAATTTGCCCAGCACAGTTTCCTGCCTGGAATTGGGGCGGGATTCGTCGGACTGTTCCTTCTGCGTCGGCTGCTGAAGACTCCATCGGGCCGTCTGGGGTTCGATCGGATGCTCCTTCGTTTGTGGGTGATCGGGACCCTGGTCCGGAAGGTCTCCATCGCCAAGTTCGCCAGGACCCTTTCCACACTGGTCAAGACCGGCGTCCCCATCCTCTCGGCTCTGGAGATCGTATCGGACACGGCGGGCAACCGAGTGGTGGCGGATGCGGTGTTAAAGGTCAGGGCTTCCATACGGGAAGGAGAGAATATCGCGGGCCCATTGACGGCTAGCAAGGTGTTTCCGCCCCTGGTGGTTCGGATGATTTCAGTCGGGGAGCAGACCGGCCGGCTGGATGAGATGTTGACCAAGGTTGCGGAATTCTATGAGGATCAGGTGGAGGTGGCGATCGGGGGGCTGACCAGCGCGCTAGAGCCGATGATCATCGGCATCTTAGGGTTAGTGGTCGGTTCCATCGTCTTCTCGATCCTGCTGCCGATCTTCAAGCTGACCGAGGTGCTGGGGAAATAAAATGTGCTTTTGTGCATTGTCCAACCCGCCTTGTCGCCGTAGTGATGGAACGGGTATACTCTGTAACGGAGGGCGCGTAAGAGCCCTTCGATGGAGTGGTGTGTAGGTTAGATTAACTGAAAAATGAAGGAGAACACAAAAATGCGTGCATATCATTCTCATGACGCAAAAGGTTTCACGCTGGTTGAGATCATGATCGTGGTTGCCATTATCGCGTTGATTGCAGCGGTGGCTATCCCGAATATGCTTCGGGCGCGGCACAATGCCGATGAGACAGCGGCCATCGCCTCGTGTCGGACGCTGGTTTCGTCGTTGGAAAGCTGGAGGGCGAATCAGACCCCTTTAAGCTATCCGGCGAACTTGCTCGTTTTGTCGGCTGCAAACCCGCCTTACATTGACACTGTGTTGTCCAGCGGGACGAAGCAGGGGTATAACTTTACCTATGTGTTTGGATCAGCCAACACGTATACCTTGAACGCCGATCCGGTGACGGTCGCTGTGACCGGTACGAGAGGTTTCTTTGTGGATCAGACGGGGGTCATCCGTGTCGCGGCCGCGGGTGCTGCGGGTGCAGCCAGCCCGCCGCTTGATTAATGAGTTAAAAGGGCTGGAGGAAATGAATTCAGGGGCGGTGGTCCTCCGGGGCTGCCGCCCCGGTTTTTTGAAGCGGCATGGGTTCACCCTGATTGAGATCCTGGTCACGGTGAGCATCTTCGTGATCACAACGGCCGCTTTGGTCGGATTTTATGTGAGTATCGCTGCGATGAACGAATCGAGCCGGAACATGACGCGGGCGATGGCGGACGCCCGGGCGGTGTTGGAGCAGATCCGGAACGTCTCGATAGGAGGATTGGCTGCCGTGACCGGGACGGGTTGGACGGCGTGGGCGACGGCGAACAACCTGACGTCGCTGAATAATGAGGCAGTGACGGTGGCCTATGTCAACCCCGCGGCGGATCCGCTGGATGTCACCGTGACGATCAACTGGTCGGAGCGGGGCCGGGCCCGGTTTGCGGCGGTGAATACATTGGTGACCCAGAGATGAGGAGGAAAAGGGATGGGTTTACCTTTATTGAAATCCTGGTCTCCATGGCGATCATCGCAATTATTTCCGGAGTGGTGGTGGGGATTTTATCTTCGAGCCAGAGGACATGGCAGGTGGAGCAAGCCCGGATGACGACGTCCACCGAGCTGCGAAGAGCCATCGATTCCCTGTCTCGGGAGCTGATTTCAACTCAACTGGCTGATTTGACTGAGATTCCAGTGGGTGCGGCCTGGTACTCAGGAAACCTTATTTTTCGAATCCCCCAGGACGGGCCGGATGCGGGGACGACCGTGTTGAACGACGCGACGGGTCTTATCGAATGGTCGACTCCGATCACCTATTCCCTGGGGGGCAACGGAGGCAACCAGATCTTGAGGTCCCAGAATGGCGTGGATCAGGTCTTGGCCAACGGGGTGACGGCGCTCCAATTCCGCCGGCAGGCGGCCACCCCATCGGTGATCGAGATCAATGTATCGGTCCAGCGGGGAGCCAATTCGGGGGATTTTCCAAACGCGGGGACTTTAAGCACCCGGGTTCGGGTCAGGAACTAAGGAGGGCGCTCGATGAGAACAAACAGGGGTCGGCAGGGAGAAGAGGGGTTTGTCCTGATCACCTTCTACATGGTGTTGGCGGTCGTCCTGATTCTGGTGGGAGCCATGATGACGCACGCGGTCGCGGAGGGATGGTCCGCTCAGCGGTCGCAGGCATCCACGCAGGCCTTCTATCTGACGGAAGCGGCGCTTGATCAAGGGTATCGTTGGCTTCAGAGTCAAGCGGGTCCTCCCGGCGGATCGGCGCCGTTCGTCATCAACGGAGGAGTCCAGAATCTCGGGAACGGGCAGTTCCTCGTGACCATCGACCCGGATGATGCAAATCCAACCTCCTACGTCAAACGATATTCCATCCAGGGATGGGCGAGCGCCGGGGCTGGAGCGGCTGTCCGCCGGACGGATATGGTGGTCCAGGTGCAGAGCTTCGCGGAATTTGCCTACTTGACCAACAGCGAGATATCTTCCAGCGGTTCCAAGGTTTGGTTCATTACGGTGGACCACATCGAGGGGCCCACGCACACGAACAGCCAGTTCAGCATGAATGGGAAGCCGACCTTTGACGGTCTGGTCAGCTCTGTTTCCGCCAGCATCAACTACTACAGCCCGCCTCCTCCCGGCGGGAATGCCCCGAATTTCAACGGGGGGCTTCAGTTGAACGCTCCAGCCAAGCCGTATCCGGCGAGCATCCCCGCGGCTCTCATCACCGCCGCCGCTTCCGCGTCAGGCAAGACCTTTAACGGCAACACCACGCTCACCTTCTTGGCGAACGGGAACATCCAGGTCACGAATGCGAGCGCGGGCTTGAACAACGCCGTGCTGCCCCCTCCCGCCAACGGAGTGGTTTATGTCAACGGGGGTACCCTCACCCTGCAGGGGACGATGAAGGGACAGATGACCGTTGCCGCCAGCGGAGATATTAATTTCGTCGATTCGATCACGTATTCGGATAACCCGCAAACAAATCCCAATTCCACCGATCTCTTGGGAGTTTTAGCGGGCGGCAACGCCATCATCTCCACGTCGGCCCCGACGAACATCACGGTTCAAGCGTCGGTGATGGCGCTGAACAAGTCGTTCACCGTGTCGAACTATTGGATCGGGCCGCCGAAAGGGACGCTGACCCTCTACGGAGGGCTCAACCAGGCCAACCGGGGTCCTGTGGGAACATTCAGCGGGAGCACCGGAAGCAAATTGTCCGGGTACACCAAGGACTATCACTACGACACCCGTTTGCAGAACATGATTCCGCCGTACTTCCCGTTGACCGGCAGCTACAGCACCCTCAGCTGGAACGATGAGAGCAACACATAAAATGTGAGAAAACCACGATGAATGATAAAACAAAGTTGATTTTGGTGCTCGCGGGGATTCTGGCAGTCGGTTTCTCCTTTGTTCTGGGATTCTGGAAACAGCCGTCGGTTTCAGAGTCTCCCTCCGGAGGTTTTATGGAAGAGCTAAAGGGGAAACAGCCCCTGCAATTGCCGCGGCCGGAGGAATTAGGAACGGTTCTGCCACCAGGGGCCCCGGGTCCGGCTCCCGACCCATTGGTTTTTGAGAAGCGATCCGTTCCGGAGGTCCCTTCTCGAGCGACGCCTGGGCGGGAACAAAAAATCAGCCCTCCTCTCCAGGAGGAGAAGAAGAAGGAAGGATCGATTACTCCGACGCCCGAAGAGCTCCAGGAACTCGAGAAAAAGGGCGTTCTGTCCTACTGAACCCAAACCCCTAAACACCGACAAGCTTGGACAGGAAGCCATAAAGCGGTATAATTGCCCAACGTGCCTGGCTTCCGAATATCCCAACTCACTGATCTGTCAAGTCTCAGGCAAACCTTGACGGGGCTCCTTAGAGGCTCCGTTCCTTCCATTGGCCTTGACATAGGATCTACCTCGGTCAAGGGGGTCTTGCTTAAATCAGCCCCCCAAGGTCCCCCACTCGTTCGCTTCGCCACAGCCCCCATTCTCCCCGGGGCCGAGCTGCCCCAGCGGGCCCAAGCGGTCCAGCAGGTGGTTGAGTCACTTCGGGACGGCCGTCAGGTTCGGGTGGTGACTGCCGTTGCCGGACCCAGCGCCGTCTTAAGATCGGTTCTCCTGCCGAAGATGTCTCCCCAGGAATTAAAGGGGGCCCTTGCTTTTGAAGCGGAGAAATACATCCCGTTTAAATTGGAGGAAGCGACTCTGGATTTTTCCATCGTTGGGGACCGGCCGGAGGGCCGGATGGAGGTTCTGCTGGCGGCGGCCCGCCAGGAATTGATCCAGTCTCACCTGGCGCTGCTTGAGGCCGCCGGGGTAACACCCTATGCGGTGGATCTGGAGGCGCTGGCCTTGGCCAATGCCTGGGGAAAGAGCCACCCCAATCCGGGCTCCGAGGGGGTGGCGTTGATTCATGTGGGGGCTCGGGGCACCATCTTGATTTTCCTTCTGGGTTCCTTGCTGCAGTTTACCCGTGAGGTTTCCGTTGGGGGAAGCTCCTTCACTCAAGTGATAGGGGAGAGCCTGCAGCTTGACGCCCTTCAAGCGGAGGCGATAAAATGTCGCCCGGAAACGCGATCTGCTGAGGTTCAAACGGTCCTGCAGCCTTTGTGGGAGAAATGGCTGACCCAATGCCGAGCTTCGTTTGATTTTTATGAGGATCAATCCGGCCAGAGAATCCAGCGGGTTGCCTTAAGCGGGGGATCTTCCCGCTTGGCCGGCTTCAAGGAATGGATCCAGGAGGGATTGGGAGTTCCAATGGAGGAATGGAATCTGCTGGAGGGATTTGCTTCCGAGGTAGATCCTGCCCAGATGGAACAGAATCGGGACAGTCTCGGGGTGGCAGTTGGGCTGGCCGTGCGGGAGCTGTCGTGATCCGAATTAATCTGCTGCCTCCGATCGGCCGGCGGGCGATCCCGCAGTTCGGTCAGATGCCTTGGAAATTGATCGGGAGGAGGACCCTCACCGTTGTCGTTTCCATCTCCTGCCTCTTGCTGCTGGCCAATGGGCTTCACGCATGGACATTGGGAAGACTGACCGCTCAATGGAACCGTATTCAACCGGAATGGAACCGGTTGCAAAGGACCCAAGGGGTCCTGCGGGCGCTGCAGAATCGAACGACGCTCCAAAAGACTCTTAAAGCGTCCGAGGCGCAGTGGGCGCCTCGCCTGAATCTTCTTTCCAATGCCTTGGTTTCACAGCTGTGGTTTTCCTCCTTGGAATTTAAAACAACCGTTGCCCATCCCAACCCGACTGCTCCTGTGCAAAAACCCAAACCGGGCGCTCCAAAGGGCGCGGCTTCGAAGAATCCACCGCCCCCGCCGGCTGTCCCGATGCTGATCCTCAAGGGGTCGGCCTTTGTGACGGAAACAGGGGCTGGTTCTCCTGTCAGTCGATACCTCCAGCGCCTGAAGGAGCAGCCCGATTTTAAACGGATGTTTCGTACCGTCGAGCTCAAGTCGGTAGAGCAGCGGCAGGTCCATGAGGAACAGGTCAGCGATTTTGAGATGCTGTTTTTCCCGGAGGGGCTGTAATCCATGGCCCTGACTCTTTCCGACCCCCGTGTGCGGAGGATTCTTTCCACCGTGGGAGCGGGGATTGGGTTTTTTATCTGGGCAGGTTTCTTTTTCATCCCGCAATGCAGGGTGTGGGCCGCAGGGCGTTCCAGTATCATCTCGATGAAACAGAGGATTGGTCTTGCCCGTCAGGAATTGACCCAATTGCCCGGCGCCGAGGAGGAACTGGCGAAGCAGAAAGCCCAAGCGGAGATCTTCTCGGCTGCCCACCCGCCCGAGGAGCAGCTGCCGGAGCTTCTGGAAATGATCGCCCAGGCGGCCCGCGCCTCTCAAGTGAAGTTGATTCTGGTGAAGCCGAAAGAGAATCTCAGTCAACTGAGTCCCAGTCCCACCGGGTTTCTGGAGATGCCGATTCAGGTGGAGGCCGTGGGCGGCTATCATCCGATCGGGAAATTCCTCGACGCCTTGGAGCGTTCCGAAAGTCTGATCCGGCTGCAGGAGTTGAAGATACAGGCCAACCCGAAGGACGTATGGAACCACCAGACTACCCTGACCTTCCAGGTCTATCTTCTGCCGGCCGCGGGGGACTCAAAGAAATGAGCAGAACCATCGCCGGGATTTCCTGCGCGTGGCTTCTCTGCGCTTTCATCGGTGGGTTGGGATTGCCGTCTGTCTGGGCGGAGTATCAGGCCAAGGGCAAGAGGGATCCTTTCGTTGCCCTTCTGACGGAAGACGGCCAGCGGATGCATCCTCCCGGTTTCGATGAGGAAGTCGGTGGGGGGATTGAAGGGTTGACCCTTCAGGGAATTGTGTTTGATCCTCACGCGGAGTCCTACGCGGTCCTCAACGGAAAGGTGGTCAGGGAGAAAGAGGAGATTGATGGAATGAAGATTTTAAAGATTGAGCCGGACGCGGTCGTCCTCTGGGTTGAAGGGCAATCCCATCGTCTTACTCTGATCCACTCAAAAGAGGAGAAGGAAACTCCATGAGACGAACCCACGGCTTGCCGAAGCGGGTTTCAATCTGGCTTACGGCGATCGGAATGGTTCTGACAACGACGGGATCGGGCTTGTTCTCTCAAGAAGAGCCGGGGCCGAGCGCGGCCGGTGAAGCGGGAGAAAAACCGGTGCAGGTCGCCCAGGCGCCGGTTCCAAATCCTCCGGACGGAGGATCGATTTCCCTCGATTTCAAGGAGGCGGATATTCAGACGGTCCTGCAGGCCTTGGCCCGGAAGGCCAAGGTCAACATCGTCACGGGCAAGGAGATCGCCGGGGTGGTGACGATCCATCTGGAAGAGGTGTCGTGGGAGCAGGCCCTGGATGTGATCGCCAAGAACTACGGGTACGGCTATGAGAAGGATGGCAACGTCATTCTCGTCACCACCCTGGAAGATCTCAAGGCGAGGCGGGATGCCATGAAACAGCTGGTGGAGATTGAACCGGTGACGACCAAGGTAATTCGGCTGAAATTTCTGGATGCCGGGGACGTCAAGACCTTCCTGGAACCGCAGCTGACCGGCCAGGGGAAGATTTCGGTGTTGGAGATGACGGGGCAGAAAGGGTGGGCCTTTGGGACGACCAAGGCCGGGGGAGGAGGAGGGGAGGAACAAGCGAACCGGAAGCGGGCCGGGAGGGAGAAGGCCCGCTCCAAAGCGATAGTGATCACCGATACCCCGACCACCATTGACCGGCTGGAGAAGATTCTAACGATGATCGACGTTCTCCCGAAGCAGATCCTCATTGAGGCCCGTGTTATGGAGGTCAGCCGCGATCTGTTAAGGGACCTTGGGTTGGAGGTGGGCACAGGACCCGGCTCCACCACCACGAGTTCGTCCGAAGGATTCGTTTCCAGCACGAGTTCCCGGCCCTTCGGCCTGCAATCTCTGGATAAAAGAGTGGGTGGAACGGATACGGCCAAATTCGGCGGATCTGTCTTGAATCAAGTTTTAAGCCCGGCCAGCTTCGTTCCTCTGACCTCCGGATTGACTTCAGCCAACACGGGCCTGTCGCTGGTGCTAAGGCAGCTCCGCGGGACGCAGTTCGAACTGCTCTTAAGGGCCTTGGAGGAGGATGTGCGGACCAACACCCTCTCGGCGCCTCACGTGATGACCCTCTCGGGCCAGGAGGCGAGGATCTTAATTGGAGAGAAGTATCCGATTCTTTCCACACAGGTGACGGGCACTTCCTCCACCACCACGACGACAAGCCTGGATTATTACCAAAACATCGGCATTGAGCTGTACGTGGTTCCCCAGGTCAGCGGCGAGCACAACATCGACATGATCGTCCATCCGGTCATCTCCGCTCGGGGGAGTGTCGTGGGCACGAACCAGTATCCGATCTTGAACGTCCGGGAAGCGGAAACCCAGGTGGTCCTGGAGCATGGGGAGACGGTGGTGATCGGCGGGCTCTTGAAGGATGTCAAGTCCAAGTCCCGGGTGGGACTGCCCTTCTTAGGGAAGCTCCCATTGGTTGGGCCCCTCTTCTCCCGTTCGACAACCGATCTGGCGAAGATTGATCTCTTGATTTTCCTGACCGCGAAGATCGTCGACCCAGGGACTCTTTCTTCGGAGCAGACGGATCAACTTCAGCAGCAGTATGGAGAGTTCCTGCATGAAAAGCTGTCCAACAAAGGCCAGGCTCATCAGAAGCCGCGTTGACTAAGGCCTGTTTTCTTTTCCTTCCGGAACTGAAACAGCTTCTCGAAGCAAAAGATCTGGCGACCCTCAAGAGCGTCTTGAAGGAGATTACATCTTTCGGCACTTCGACTTACTTGGCTCTGGCAACAATGATTCCTCTGTGAACCTGTAACCTTAGGAGAACTTTAATGAGGCGTTCTTTGATGATGGGGATGATGATTTTCGGTTTGAGCTTAGCTCCCTTTGGGGATGTCGCTCAGGCCCAGTACCGGCCGCCGCCGGTCTCCCGGGAGGAGGTTTTTTCCGGGAGTGACGATTTTCGTGAGGCGGTGGATTTGAAGCGGTTCCGGAAAGGGAACGCGGAGTGGGATACGCAGGAACTGATCGCCAGCGGCCTGACGGCCCTTCATCAGGATCAGGTCCGGATCTTGAAGGAACTGCAGGAGATTAAAGCGGGGCTCCAACAACGCGAGAAGAAACAATGAAAGAACTGTTGATCAACATCGAGTCGATGGAGACCCGCGTGGCGGTGCTCGAGGAGGGGGCCTTCGAGGAGTTTTACGTCGAGCGCTCTTCGCCTGCGCCCCTGCTCGGGAACGTCTATAAAGGAAAGGTCACCTCCGTGGTCCCTGGGATCCGGGCCGCCTTTGTGGATTTGGGGCTGGGGAAGAACGGCTTCCTGTATCTGACCGACATCATGGGGCCGGCTTCGGAAATGGAGGAGACGGTCCACATCGAGGGGGAGCGCCCGGCCGCGGCCCCTTTGAGCGGTGGTCAGCAGCCCCGGATCCAGGATCTGGTCCGGATCGGTCAGGAGATCCTGGTCCAGGTGATCAAGGAGCCGATCGGCACGAAAGGGCCGCGGCTGACCACCCACTTGACCCTGCCGGGCCGCTTCATCGTCCTGATGCCTCTGGATGCCACCTTCGGGATTTCCAAAAGGGTCGACGAGCCCAAGGAGCGGGATCGGCTGCGCGGTTTGGTCAAGGAACTGCGTCCTCCAGAAGAGGTCGGATTGATCGTCCGGACCGCCGCCGATGGAGCGAACCGGAAACAGTTGGGCCGTGACCTGCGGTTCCTCTGGTCCCTCTGGAAGCGGATCAAGGCCCGTTCGGTCCGGGCCTCCGCCCCGTCGCTGATCCACGAGGAATACAACCTCCCCTTAAGGATTGTCCGGGACAACCTGACGGAAGAGGTCAACAAGATCATCGTCGATTCCAAGGAGGAATTCCGGCAGCTCCACCGGTTTCTCGCCCAGACGGAGCCCCACATGCGTTCCCGGGTCGAGTTGCATCGCCATGAGATCCCCCTCTTTGAAAAACGGGGCTTGGAGAAAGAGATCGAACGGATCTACAACCGAAAGGTGGAACTCCCCAGCGGGGGAACGGTGATCATCGAGCAGACGGAGAGCCTGGTCGCCATCGACGTCAACAGCGGCAAGTTCACCGGGCGGAGGAACCTGGAGGAGACCGCCTTCATCACCAACATGGAGGCGGCCAAGGAGATTCCCCGCCAGATCCGACTCCGGGATTTAGGGGGGATCCTGATCATCGATTTCATCGACATGAACGCCCAGTCCCACCGGCAGAAGGTGTTCAACATCCTGCAGAACGCAATGCACAAGGACCGGGCCAAGACCAACCTGATCTTCCTGTCGGAGTTCGGCCTGGTGCAGATGACCCGGCAGAGGGTCCGCCGCTCTCTGGAGTCGCTCTCTTTCCAGGAATGCCCGATGTGCCAGGGGCGGGGTTCCATCCGATCGGTCATGACGGTTTCTATCCTGTGCCTGCGTCAGATCCGCAGGGCCTTCCAGACTTCCAAGAAGCAGGCGGTGGAAGTCACGGTTCACCCGGACCTGGCCTCCCGCCTCTTTAACGAGGACCGGTCCTCCATCACGGCGATCGAATCTCAGTACCGGGGCCGGGTGATTGTGAAGCCGGATCCCACACTTCATCCGGAGATGGTGAAGGTCGAGCCGGTCGCCTGATGCTCCGGACCACCGCCCGGGGTCCTGTCGGGGGCGGGCCGGCTCCCGGCATCGGGCCTGTTCGGACGGATTGTTCACATTCACCATGTCAGAGCATCGGCAGGTGGCCAAACCCGACAGGACTCTCCATGGAAAGTCGTTCATTTCAGCTTGGGTTTCCATTCCATCAGGGCTTGATCCTCAATGGTTGGCCCTGCTGGCGGGATCCAGCCCACCCCCGACACCCCGAAGCTCTCCGAAGCATTATCATCCCTCTCGTAATGACCGTTTATTTCATCATCCTTTTGCCCTCGGCTATTTCCTGGGCGGAGGAGGCGTCGCCGTACGCGCGGGCGGCAGCGGCGTACCAGGACCGGCGGTTAGATGAAGCGCTTTCCTATGCGGAGGAGGCCGTCCGGGAGGAGCCGGGCCACGTCGAGGCGCATCTGTTGTTGGGGCAGCTGTATTACCTGCGCCAGGATTTGGAGAAGGCCCGGGAGAGTTGGGAGCAGGCCTTAAAGCTGGCTCCTTCCAGGCGGGACGTCCGGGAGCGCTTGGAGAAACTTCAGAAGGAAGCTCCGTTGGAGCGGGGCCTCTCCCGAAACGACACCGCCCCGTTTGTCGTCCGGTTTGCCCAGGACCAGATCGGGCCGGAGCGGGAGGATCTTAGACCGATCCTTCAAGAGACCTACCGGCAGGTCGGCCAATCCTTTCAATATTTCCCGGATTATCCAATCACCGTGATTCTCTATCCGGCCTCCAGTTTTGAACAGGTCAAGGGAATCAGCCACCGGGTCGCCGGCCTGTACGATGGAAAGATCCGGTTGCCGATTCAATCCGGCGGGCCGGTTCAATCCGGACCGGGCGACGCATTAAAAGCAATTCTTTGGCACGAATACACCCACGCGCTCGTCCATGACCTGGCCAAAGGGCGATGTCCGGTTTGGCTCAATGAAGGAATCGCGACCCTCCAGGAAGCCCGTGTCCGCCCGATCGACCTCCGTTTGGCCAGGGGGATCCTCGATAAGGGGAAGCCGATTCCCTGGGAGCAGTTATGGAAGGAGGAATACGACCAAGGGGATCTGGAGCTCCACTATGCCCAGGGGTATCTGATCACGCAGTACCTGGTCAAGCGTTTCAGTTGGCCCGACCTGGTAGGTCTTCTCAAACTCCTGGGGCAGGGGTACCCGATCGTCGACGCCCTCCGCGCCCAATATAAGGAAGCCCCCGTTGCCCTCGAAAAGGAATGGCTCTCCTGGCTTAATCGCCAGTGACCATCTCGTGGAATCCGGTTGTCTTATCGAGCGATCCGTGGTATTTTTAACGTTTGAGATACCGAGGGGGAAATGTCCGATTACGCTGTTTTGGAAACGGGTGGAAAGCAATATAAGGTAAGCGCCGGCGCTCTGCTGGATGTGGAGCTGCTGAAGGCGGAAGTGGGGGCCTCTGTCCGTTTGGAGCAGGTCTTGGCGGTCCGGGCGCAGGATCAGTTCCAGGTCGGGCGGCCCCTGGTCAAAGGAGCTGCTGTGGTCGCGCAGGTGGTGAAGCATCTTCGAGGACCGAAGGTGATCAACTTCAAGTACAAGAGGCGCAAGGGATACCACCGGAAGGTGGGGCACCGCCAGGAATTGACGCGCCTTAAAGTGACGGAGATTTCTTTCAATGGCGCACACTAAAGGACAGGGATCGACTAAAAACGGGCGGGACTCCCATTCCAAGCGGCTGGGAGTCAAGGCCTACGGCGGCGAGTTTGTCACGACCGGATCGATCATCATCCGCCAGCGGGGAACCCGCTTCAAGCCGGGTCTGAACGTCGGACGCGGCGGGGACGACACCCTCTTTGCTCTCCGGGATGGGATTGTGGTTTTCCCAAAGCCGCGACTGGTTGCTGTCCATGCTCAGTGAGAACGACCCGTTTCGTCGACCAAGCATCCATCCTCGCGGAAGCCGGCCGGGGCGGCAAGGGGTGCCGTTCGTTTTACCAGGATCGCTGGACCCGGCATGCAATCCCTGACGGCGGGGACGGGGGCCGGGGCGGCCATGTCCTGGTTCGCGCCAACCCGCAGCTAACCACTCTCCTCGATTTCCAAGCCAAACGGCATTTCCGGGCCGGGCACGGCGGCAACGCCTCTTCCAAGAAACAGCACGGCGCTCAAGGGACCGACTGCCGGATCAACGTCCCCTTGGGAACACTCCTTTGGGACGCCGACACCGGCGAGCTGATCCAGGAACTGCTCAAACCCGGTGATGAAATGCTGATCGCCCGGGGCGGGGCCGGCGGGGTCGGCAACGCCTCCAAGGAAAGGTCCCGGTCCACTTCTTCCTGGGCTCCTTCCCGGGATATCCGTCTCTTAGAGCCGGGCAAATTGGACGGGGCGGCCGGTGAACGCAGACGTCTGCGGCTGGAACTGAAACTCCTCGCGGACGTCGGGATCGTGGGACTTCCCAATGCCGGCAAGTCCACCTTGATCGCGCAGATTTCGCAGGCCCGGCCCAAGATCGCTCCGTTTCCTTTCACGACGATCCATCCGGTGCTGGGGGCGGTGACGCTTCCCTCCAAGAACTCCGTCGTCGCCGTGGATGTCCCCGGCTTGATCGAGGGGGCCCACCGGGGAAAGGGGCTTGGGCTGGAGTTCTTAAGGCACATTGAACGGACCACGCTCCTGGTCCACTTGATCGATATGGCTGGGGCGGACGGCCGGGACCCGGTGGAGGATTACGAGACGTTGAACCGGGAATTGAAGCTGTACGATCCGGCGGTCGCCGCCAAGCGGCAAATCCTGGCGGCCAACAAAATGGACGAGCCGGCCGCCGCCAAAAACCTGGCCCGGTTCAAGAAGAAGATTAAGGGAACGGTACTTCCGATCTCCGCCAAGACTGGCGAGGGAGTCCCGAAACTGTTGAAGAAGATAGGGGAGGTCATTGCGAGGCTCGAAGAGCCGAAGCAATCTCGAGATCCGTCATTCCCGCGAAAGCGGGAATCTGATCCTCGCTTTAGCGAGGATGACATTGGAATATGAACCCCACAGAATTTCTCTCCTCCGCTAAGCGGCTGGTGGTCAAGGTGGGTACGTCGGTCTTGACCGATCCTGACCGTGCCGGAGTGGTCCGCCACCGGGTTGAGGCGATCGCTTCCGAGGTGGCCGCCCTCTGGCGCCAAAAGATGGAGGTGATCGTTGTGACCTCCGGCGCCATCGGGGTGGGAATGGGGATCTTGGATTTAAAGAAGCGTCCCAAGGAGTTGGCCAAGCTCCAGGCCGCCGCGGCGACGGGGCAGGGCCGGCTCATGCAGTGGTACACGACCCATTTCGAGAAAGAGGGCCTCCACGCGGCGCAGATTCTTCTGACCCGGGACGATCTTGAAAATCACCGGCGGTACCTAAATGCCAAAGCGACCCTGTTGACTTTGTTGAAGGCGCAGGTGGTTCCGATCATCAATGAGAACGACACGGTGTCGGTTGAGGAGATTCGCTACGGAGACAACGACATCCTCTCCGCTCAGGTGGCGGCGCTGGTGGACGCGGACCTGCTGGTTCTTTTAAGCGATGTGGACCAGCTCAAAGGTCCCGATGGTTTTCAGGCCCTCGTCACAGAGATCACGCCGGATTTGGAAAGGGCGGCCGGGGGGACGACCAAAGCAGTTTCCACGGGCGGCATGCGGACGAAATTAGAGGCAGCCAAGATCGTGATGGCCAGCGGCATCCCAATGATTTTGATGAACGGCCGGCAGGAGAATTGTTTGACGAAGGCCTTCCTGAAAAAGGAGTTCTCTGGAACATGGTTTATTCCGAGAAAGGGATCCGGATTAAAGGGGAAACAGCGGTGGCTCGGCCTGACGGGAAGGCCCAAGGGGCGGATCCTGGTTGATTCCGGGGCGAGGGAAGCGTTGGCTTCTCGGCGGCTTTCCCTGCTGGCTTCGGGGGTCCACGCGGTTGAGGGGAACTTCCGCCGAGGGGATCTGGTTTCCGTGGCACAGATCAACCAGGACCAGGAATTCGCGCGGGGGATCGTCGGCTACTCCCACGCCGAATTGGAGAAGATCAAAGGGTTCAAGAGCGACGCCATCCGGTCGGCGCTGGGCCGCAAAGCTCAAGAGGTGATCCACCGGGACTCGATGGTGATCCTCAAGAGCTGAGGATCGGAGGTGAGTTTCTCTAATGAATCCGATCGTAAATCCTGAGATTGAGTCCTACGCGGCAAAGCACACCAGCCCGGAACCGGCCCTGTTCAAGAATCTCGCGCGTACCACCTGGGCTGCGACGGACCTCCCCCAGATGCAGGTCGGGCATCTCGAAGGGAGTTTCCTGCGGCTCCTGATGAGGATCGCGAGGGCGAAGCGGGTGCTGGAGATCGGGACGTTCACCGGCTACAGTGCGCTGGCGATGGCCGAAGGGCTCCCGACGGGCGGCCGGCTCATCACCTGCGACATCAATCCCGACACCACAAAAATCGCCAAGGCCTATTGGGCGAAAAGCCCCCACGGGAAAAAGATCCAGCTCCGGCTCGGTCACGCGGCTCAGACAATCCAGCGGTTGAAAGGTCCTTTCGACGCCGTGTTCATCGATGCCGACAAGGAAAACTACATCCGTTATTGGGAGCTGTGCGTGCCGAAGATCCGCAAAGGGGGCATCCTGCTCGCGGACAACACGCTCTGGGGCGGCAGGGTACTGCGCCCGCAGGACAGCAGTGACAGGGCGATCGCCGCCTTCAACCGGCGTGTCGCGGCCGATAAGCGGGTCGAAGCGGTGATGCTGACACTCCGCGACGGGCTCACCCTCGCGGTCAAGAAATAGGAATTTGAGCAGAGTGGAATCGTTTCCCATGATAAATTGGTGCCAGGTACGCGGGGGGGGACACGTTGAAGAAGCTTTTTCTTGAAAGATACGGTTGTTAAATGGCGCCGTTATTCCACGCGGATGTTAGGGTTTATGCGAACCCTGGTAAATAAGAAACTGCTCAGCAAGGAGGAGGGTTTATGCCACGGTGGGGGATGATTGCAGCGCTGATCGGGGTGCTGGGGACCGCGGGTGTCGTTGTCGCGCACGAAGGCGAGGAGGGACATCGCGGAGAGATGTCGGCGGCGGTGAAAGCGATCAAGGACAAATACCAAGCGCGCAGAGAGCAGATGCATAACGAATTCAAACAGAAGATGCAGGCGCTCGAACAAGAAGAACACAATGAGATGCAGGCCGCCATGAAGGCGGAGCATGACAAGCGCATGCAGGAGATGGAAAATAGATATCAGCAGCACACACAAGAGATGAACAAGCGCTGGGATGAGCGCATGCAAGAGAAGCAGAAGGAACACGAAGAGCATCCGCGGTAGACGAATCACCAAATGGGAAAACTTCCCGTTGAAACTTAAGGTTGTCAGATGAAGATGCGCGAGCAGATTAAAAAATTAGCGCGGGGGGCGAAGGAAGCATCGGTGGTTTTGGGCCGGACGCCGACGAGCGTCAAGAATAAAGCCCTGCTTGCCATGGCGGCCGGGCTGGAGGCCGGCCGGCGGGAGATTTTGGCGGCCAACGGGAAAGATCTCCGGGCCGCCCGGGCCCGAGGGATCAGCGGAGCTCTGCTCGACCGGCTTTTGTTGAATGGGAAGCGGATCGATGAGATGGCCCAGGGTCTGCGGGACGTGGCCAAACTCCGGGACCCGGTGGGTGAGGTGATCAAGCGGTGGAGCCGGCCCAACGGATTGAAGATCGCCAAGGTTCGGGTTCCGATCGGGGTGATCGGGATTATTTACGAAGCCCGCCCTAATGTGACCGCCGACTGCGCGGGACTCTGCTTGAAATCCGGCAACAGCGTGATCCTGCGGGGAGGATCCGAGGCGATTCACTCGAACCGGGCGATCTTCCGCCGGCTGGAGAAGGCGGCACTTCGGACTGGGCTCCCTCGAGGAGCGGTGAATCTGGTCTGGACGACCGACCGGCGGGCGGTGGATCATCTTCTGGGGCTAGTCGGATGGGTGGACCTGGTGATTCCCCGTGGAGGGGAAGGGTTGATCCGCCAGATCGTGGCGAAGGCCAAGGTGCCGGTGATCAAGCAGTACAAGGGGATCTGCCACACCTTTGTGGATCAGGGGGCCGATCTTAAGATGGCGCAGGAAATCTGCTACAACGCCAAGGTCCAGCGGCCCGGCGTCTGCAACGCGATGGAGACCCTTCTCGTCCATCGCAAGGCGGCTCCCGTTTTTCTGCCAGCTATGGCCAAGGCGTATCAAGTGGCCGGGGTGGAGCTGCGGGGCGACGCGGAAACTCGCCGGATCCTGAAAGGTTTTTCGGTCCGGCCGGCGACGGAGACCGATTGGGCCACCGAATATTTGGGGCTCATCCTCTCCGTGAAGGTGGTCGATTCCTTGAAGGAGGCGGTCCAGCACATCCGGCGGTACGGTTCCGGCCACTCCGACGCGATCGTGACCCGCTCCAAGCCAAACGCGGAGGAATTTTTGCGGGGCGTGGATTCCGCCTGCGTCTATGTGAACGCCTCCACCCGGTTCACCGACGGGGGCCAATTCGGGCTCGGCGCGGAGATCGGGGTCTCGACAGACAAACTGCATGCCCGGGGTCCCATGGGGTTGGAGGAGCTGACGACTTACAAGTACGTGGTGATGGGCCACGGCCAGGTGAGACGATAAAGCGGATCGGCCTGTTGGGGGGGACCTTTAACCCGGTTCACAACGGGCATCTGCTTTTGGCGGAAGGGGCCAAGAAACTGCTCAAGCTCGACCAGGTCTTATGGATCCCCGCCCACATCGCTCCGCACAAGACCGAAGCCGACAAATCCTGTTCGTCCTTCGACAAAGCTCAGGACGAACGGAGCCGAAGCGTTTCCCCGGAGGACCGGGCCGAGATGGTGGAGCTGGCGATCCGGGATCACCCATCCTTCCAACTTTCCCGGGTTGAATTGGAGAGGCCGCCCCCTTCCTATACTATAGACACCGTGCGGCAGATCCAGGAGCAGTTCAAGGATTCAAAAAATGAATGGTTTCTGCTGGTTGGTTCCGACACCGCGCGGGAGCTTCCGACCTGGCGGGAATACGATCGGCTGAAACAGTTGGTTCAACCGATCGCGATTCCTCGTCCTGGAAAAAATTCCGATCCGCTTCCTGCCGGGGTCCGGGAGATTCCCGTGAAGACCCCGGACATCTCCTCCTCGGAGATCCGGGAGTTGATCCGACAGGGCCAGCCGATTCAATCCCTTGTTCCGGAGCCGGTCTATCGCTACATCGAGAAGCGTCGTTTGTACCGATGAGCCCGCTGGAGTTTTTCCTGATTTTCCTGTTGGTGACGGCGTCGGCCTTTCTGTCTCTGTCCGAAATCGCCCTGGTGGGAATTTCCAAGATCCGGCTTCGGCACATGGCCGATCGGGGGGTCCGGGGCGCGAAGACGGCGCAGGGCCTGGTCTCTCAACTGGACCAGGTGATCACCACGATCTTGGTCTGGAGCAGTTTCATCAATGCCGCGCTGACCGGCCTGGTCACCGCCGCCTGCATCGGGGCGTTGGGGCAGAGGGTGGGGGTTCTGGTGGCGACCTTGATTGCCGGAAGCACGATCCTGTTCCTGGTGGACATCCTTCCGAAGGTGTACGCGGTCCGGCACGCGGACGAGGTTTCTCTCTGGGTTTCCCCGCCGATGCGCCTGCTGGTCCGAATCTTTCATCCGATTGCCCGCGGGGTGACTCGGCTGACCAACTGGGCTTTCCGGCTCGTCGGAATTTCCACTCCATCCCGGTCCCCATTGGTGACGGAGGAGGAGCTTAAGCTGATGATCGAGATGGGGAAGGAGGAAGGAGTCCTCGGGGAGCATGAGCGGGGAATGCTTCACCGGATCTTTGAGTTCGGGGATCTGAAGGTGAGGGATGTCATGGTCCCTCGAGATCGGGCGGTCGTTATCCGGCAGGGAGCGACCCACGATGAGGTGCTGACCGTTCTGACCGAGCAGGGGCATTCCCGGGTTCCGGTGTATGAGGATTCGCCGGATCGGATTGTCGGAGTCATTTACGCTCAGGAGATTCTCCATATCTGGAGGGAAGGGTGGCTGATCGTTCTGCAGGATTTGACCCATCCCCCTTTTGAAGTTTCTCCCCAGATGCGGGTGGCCGAGCTTCTGCAGGAGTTTCAGCGGCGCAGGATCCAGATCGCCATTGTGGTCGATGCTCAGGGGAAGGCCTTGGGGTTGGTGACCTTGGAGGACCTGTTGGAAGAGATTGTGGGAGAGATCCATGAGCGCCAGTCTTGACAGAGGGAATGGCGCGTGATAAATTCCACCATTGTCTTGTATAAAACCATCTAGGGGGGACTCATGGAAGCTTATTGTGTGAAGTGTAAGGCCTCGAAGGAAATGAAGGAAGCCCAGAAGGTCACCATGAAGAATGGACGGCCTGCGATGAAAGGCAAGTGCCCGGACTGCGGAACGGGACTTTACCGAATTCTCGCCAAGTCTTAAGTCCACAAACCATAGCTCTAAGTACCCGTCAAGTCGCGATCACCATGGCTCGCGCGGCCTTGGGCGCCAAGGCCGAAGAGGTGGTGATACTGGATCTGAGGAAGCTCTCGTTCAGTTTTGATTTCTTCGTCCTGGCAAGCGCTGCGTCCGACCGCCGGATTGGCACCGTGGCCGAAGATATTGAGGAACAGCTTTCTTCCTCCGGGGTCACCCGGGGCCATGTGGAAGGGCAGCGGGAAGGGGGGTGGGTTCTGCTGGATTACGGGTCGGTGGTGGCCCACCTGTTCGATCCGGAGGTTCGGCGGTTTTACAGGCTGGAACGGCTCTGGGCGGATGCCCCTCGTGTCTCGATCCCTAAGAATCATTCCCGCCGTGCCCCTTGAAGCGTCCCTTCGGGATCTGATTCAGCGGTCGGTCGGGGAGCTTCAGTCAGCGCCCGACTCTCAGGCGAAGCCTTCCGTCACCCTGGAGATCCCTCGAACCCGGGCCCACGGGGATCTCTCTTCCTCTATCGCGATGCAGTTGGCCTCACAGCTTCGAAGGCCCCCTCAGGAAATTGCCAGCTCCCTCGCCGAGCGGCTCACGCTTCTTCTCAAAGAATCTTCTCTCAGGGACAGCATCGAACGGGTGGAAGTCAAACCGCCCGGTTTTATCAATTTCTTTCTGAATCCCTCCTTTCTCCATTCCCTCCTGAAGCAGGTATTGGCCGAGGGCCCGAATTACGGGCGCTCTTCTTTAGGGGGTGGGCGCCGGGCCCTGGTGGAATTTGTCAGCGCCAACCCGACGGGGCCCCTCTCCGTGGCTCACGGCCGGCAGGCGGCCGTGGGGGACGCGCTGGCGAACCTGCTGGGCTTCGCCGGGTATCGGGTCGCGCGGGAATATTACTTGAACGATGAAGGGACCCAGATCGATCTTCTGGGGGCCTCGATCCTGGCACGGGCGAAAGAGACGCTCAACCTTCCATCCAGTTTTCCCGAGAACGGCTACAAAGGCGGCTACGTGGTGACCTTTGGGGAGCGGCTGGCCGAGATCTCCGGGCGGAAAGTTCTCGAGGGGTCCGGAGCGCAGGAGACTGCCAGAAAGTTCGGCGTCCGGGAATTGACGAAAGTGATCCGCGGAGATTTGGACCGGTTCGGCATCCGGTTCGACCGGTGGTTTCCGCAAAGTTCATTGAACCGCTGGGGCTATCTGAATCGCTCGCTGGGCCTCTTAAAGCGCAACGGCACTCTCTATTTATCCGAGGGGGCCTGGTGGCTCAAGTCCACCGCTTTCGGAGACGATAAGGACCGGGTGGTGATCCGCTCGGATGGGCGGCTCACCTACATCGCCGCCGACATCGCCTATCACCGGAAGAAATTCCAGCGGGGCTTTAAGCTGCTGGTGAATCTCTGGGGGCCGGATCATCACGGGTACATCTCTCGGCTTAAGGCAGCGGTGCAGGCGATGGGCTACCCGCCCGAGGCGCTGCAGATTCGGATCGTTCAGCTCTGCACCTTAAAGCGGGGAGCCGAGACGATTCCGATGTCGACCCGGGAAGGGGAGTTCATCACCCTGACCCAGGTGATTCAGGAAGTAGGGAAGGACGCGGCCCGCTTCTTCTTCCTCCTCCGGAAATCGGATGCCCATCTGGAATTCGACTTGGAGCTGGCAAAAAAACACTCTCTGGAAAATCCGGTCTACTACATTCAGTACGCCCATGCCCGAATCTCCAGCATCCTGGCCTACCAGAAACAGCAAAAAGGGGCCGGATCCCTTTCGTCCGATTATTCTTTGCTCATCGCGCCGGAGGAGCTGACGATCCTCCGGGTTCTTCGGGAGTTCACGGGGGTGGTGGAGCTGTCCGCCAAATCTCTCGAGCCGTTCGGGATCGTCGCCTACCTGCAGGAGCTGGCGGAGGCGTTCCACCGATTCTACGACAACCATCGGGTGGTCAGCGATTCGAAAGAACTGACGGCTGCCCGCCTCGCTCTGGTCAAAGGGGTGCAGACGGTCATCTCCACCGGATTAAGACTGCTTGGTGTTTCCGCACCTGAAAAAATGTGAAATGAGGCCCGAACTTACGGAACGAAGTAAACGTAAGTTCGCCGGCCGAATTTCATCCCGAGGTCCGAAGGACCGAGGGATCCCCTCAGAGACCCCTCACTTCGTTCGGGGTCCAATTCGTGCAGCCTCTTACGTCGGACTCTGTCCTCCGTAAGGAGTCGCACTCATTGGAGATCTGCCGGGGGCAGCAGCTCGATCCCCACGCCACCCTTGGGCACCTTCTCTCCCAAGGTTATCAGCGGGTCGCCCGGGTTTCCGATCCGGGGGATTGCGCCCTTCGGGGCGGAATTCTGGACCTGTTTCCGGAAGGGTTTGAGGCCCCGGTCCGGGTCGAGCTGGACCATCAGACGGTGGTCCAGATCCGCTCCGTCCATCCCGCCACCGGCCAGCCGTTCTTCTCGCATGAGATGGTGATGGTTCTTCCGACGGCAGCACTCCATCGGCGGATTTTGAAAGCGCCGGTCAAGCACCTGTTTTTAGGGGAAGAACTGCCGCTTGATCCCTTCGTGGACATTGAGACCGGGGATTTTGTGGTCCATGTGACCCACGGGATCGGCCGGTATCTGGGCCTGAAGAAGGTCCGGGAGAAGGAGCGGGTGCGGGAGCACATCGCTCTGGAGTACGAGGGAGGGGATCGCCTTTACGTCCCGCTGGATGAGATTCACCTGCTTCAGAAATACATCGGGTTCGAGGGACGGCCTCCCCGGCTGTCCCGTTTAGGAACCCGCTACTGGGCCCGGACGAAGGAATTGGCCAGGAAGGGGGCCGCGTCGGTGGCGTTTGAACTGCTCAGTCTCCAGGCGCGCCGCTTGAGCGGGGTCGGCCACCCATTCCGCTCCGACACCGATTGGCAGAAGGAATTGGAGGAGGCCTTTCCTTATGAGGAGACCCCGGGCCAGATCCGGGCGATGAAGGAAGTCAAGGCCGACATGGAAGCGCCCCGCCCGATGGACCGTCTGCTCTGCGGGGATGTCGGCTACGGCAAGACCGAAGTGGCCCTGCGGGCCGCTTTCAAGGCCGTGATGGACGACCGGCAGGTGGCGATCCTCTGCCCGACCACGATCCTTGCGGAGCAGCACACCAACACCTTCTCTCAACGGACCAAACCGTTCCCGGTCTCTGTCGAGATGCTCTCCCGGTTTCAGAGCCCGGCCGCCCAGGATCAAATCCTAGAGAGATTGTCTCAGGGACAGGTCGACATCGTGATCGGGACCCATCGTCTTCTGTCAAAGGATATCCGGTTCAAAAACCTGGGGTTGGTGATTGTCGATGAGGAACAGCGTTTCGGGGTCCGGGCCAAGGAGCACCTGAAGCGCCTGCGGCTGCAGGTGGATGTGCTGACCCTGACCGCCACCCCGATTCCCCGCACCCTCTATCAGGCCTTGATGGGGGCGAAGTCGATGTCGATCATCGACACGCCTCCTTTCGAGCGGCTTCCGGTCAAGACGGTGGTGGCCGAAGAGGCCGATTCCCTGATCCGGGAGGCGGTGGTGAAGGAGCTGGCCCGATCCGGTCAGGTGTTTGTGATCTATCCATGGATCGAGGGGATCTTTAAGATTCACAAACGGATCGCTTCACTGGTTCCAAAGGCAAGGATCGCCGTCGCCCACGGCCAGATGCCGTCCCACTCGCTGGAAAAAGGGATGCTGGCCTTTATCCGGAAAGAGGTAGATGTCTTGGTTTCCACGGCGATCGTGGAGTCCGGCATCGATATCCCGAACGCCAACACGATTCTGGTGTTCCGGGCGGAGTCGTTCGGGCTGGCCGACCTTTATCAGCTCCGGGGCCGGGTCGGCCGGTTTAAAAGGCAGGCCCACGCCTTTTTCCTGACCCTGAAAGGGATGCCGTTGACGGGGGAGGCCAAGAAGCGGCTTCACGCGGTGGAACAGTTTTCCAGTTTAGGGTCAGGATTTCAGATCGCCCTGCAGGACCTTCAGCTTCGGGGGGCGGGGAACTTGTTGGGGGTGGAGCAGCACGGCCACGTCATGGCGGTCGGGTTCGACCTGTACTGCCGGCTCCTCAAGGCCGAGATCGACCGCTTCAACCCGTAGTAAAAAGCCGGATTTACCCCTTGTCCCATTGGTTTTACGCGTGGTAAACTTGCTCCCATGACCCCGCCCCTCCGGAGTTGGTGCCCTCGGCAAGTAGAGGATAAGATTTGGGTTTGCGACCCGTTTGAGAGGGTGGCCGAGGGCACCCGTGCTTTTGGCACACTGCCCCCGCATCCTCACTCTACTATCTTGATGCATTCCTTGAAAACCTTGCGGGGGCAGAACTCCGGAGGGGCGGGGTGAAACGGATCCTGGTCGGCGGCTTTCTTGTTGTCCTCCTGCTCCTGCTGTTCCGGTTCGGCTCCCCCGGCAAGGTCGCTGCTGTGGTGAATGGTCAAGTGATCACGGCAGCCGAGTTGGACGGGCGGATGAGCCGGCTCTCCCCGCAGGCCCGGGCCGCCATCGGCAACGACCGGCGGCGGATCACCGAAGAGATGGTGATGGAAACCATTCTGGTCCAGGAAGCCCGGCGCCGCGGCCTGGAGGGCGACCCGCAGGTCCAATCCCTTTTGAAAGAGGCGCGGCGGCAGATCCTTTTGGGGCGGCTCCTGGAGATCGTCCGGCAGGAGGGGGCTGCGAATATCGGTGACGCCGAGATCAGCCAATTTTATGAGAAGAATAAGGATAAGTTCGTGGAACCGGAGACCTTCCGGGCCAGCCATATTCTGGTGGAATCGGAAGAGGCCGCTAAAAAGGCCTTAAGCCAAGTGAACGGCGGGGAACCGTTCGCCAAGGTTGCCGAGCAAACGTCCACCGATCCCAGCAAGACAAGGGGCGGCGACGTTGGATATTTCAAGAAAGGAGATCTTATTCCTGAGTTTGAAGCGGCCTGTGAGAAATTGAAACCCGGAGAGATGAGTTCCATTGTCAAGAGCCCGCTGGGATATCATCTGATCCTTCTGACCGAACACCGCGTGGCCCGTTCCTTATCTCTCGATGAGGTTCGGGATAACATCCGGCAGCAGCTCCTGGCTCAGCAGCAGCAGCAAAAGGTGGGCACGTTCGTGCAGCATCTGCGCGCCAAGGCCCAGGTTAAAATCCATGAGTCCGTCGCTCTTCCTGCTCTCCCGAGCAGCACGAAACCCATCCCACCGGCAGTTTCTCCCAAACCGGCGAAACCTTAAGTTCCGGTCATGGTGAGACTTGTCATTTCTCTCCTTGCTCTGTCTTCTTCTCTCTTTCTCCCTTGTTCTGTCTCCGCCGAGGAGATGCGGATTGTGGCGGTGGTCAACAATGAGCCGATTACTCAGGCGGACCTGGATCGGGCATTCCTCCCGGTGTATCTCCAGATGCAGTCGATGTATGGACCGGAGGAGGTAGCGCAGAAGTCGACCGAAATTAAACAGCAGGTCCTTCAGCAGCTGGTCGAGGAACGATTGATGCTCCAGGAGGCCCGGAATCCTCAGCCGGTCGAGGTTTCCAAGGGAAAGATCGGGACCCCCCAGCCGATTACCGCTTCGGACCAGGAGGTGGAGGAGATGCTGTCTGAGACCAAAGCGAAATTTCAGAATGCGGAAGAACTCACCGAGGCGTTGAGGGAGCAGGGGATGACCTTGGAGGATCTGAAATCCAGGTTCCGGGATCAGATCATGATTCAGAAACTGATCAGCCGCCAGATCCGTTCAAGGATCGCCGTTTCTCCGGCGGAGGTCACCGCCTATTACGAACAGCATTCCAAAGAATTTGAAGTTCCGGCCGCGGTTCAGGGAGCCGTTATCTTGATTAAGCCCAAGGAGTCCTTCGACGTGAACCAAGCCCATGAGTTGGCGCAGCATCTGCGCCAGCAGATCCTCCAGGGATCTGACTTTTATGAGTTGGCCAAGCGGTACTCCGACGGACCCAACCCCAAGATGGGAGGGCGGATCGGCTATCTTGAGAAGGGGAAGAGTCTCAAGGAGATTGATGAAGCCCTCTTTTCGTTGAAGGAAGGGGAGATCTCCCCGGTTATTAAAACCTCGTCCGGGTTTAATATCTTTCGAATCGAGTCGGTCCGGCCCGCCCGCGCCGCTGAGCTTCAGGAGGTCAAGGACCGGATCCAGAACCACCTTTTCCAGGAGAAGACAGGGGCCCGGTACAAAGAATGGATCGCTCGATTGAAGGCGGGTGCGTACATCTCCATTCAATAAGACGGCGCGCCTCCTCCTCACCATGGGGGACCCGACCGGTGTCGGGCCCGAAGTCCTCCTGGCTTCCCTTCGCCATCTTCCTCCCCGCGTCTCGATCCGCGTCATTGGAGATTCCCGTTGGCTTGAACGGGTTGCCCGCCGGGCGCATCTTTCGATTCCTTGGGGCCGGTTCCACTGGATCGACCTGGCCAACGTTCCGGGTGATTTGCGGCCGGGTGGCGTCAGGCCTTCCGCCGGGAAGGCGGCTTATGCCTACCTTGTGAAGGCGGTTGAACTGTTGAAGCAGGGCCAGGCCGATGGGTTGGTCACGGCTCCGGTGTCGAAGGAGGCGATCGTCAGGGCGGGGATCGATTGGGTTGGGCACACCGAGTTTCTGGGGAAAGCTTTCCGGGCGAAGACCGTGATGATGTTCGTTGCCGGACGGCTTAAGGTGAGTCTTGTCACCACGCACGTGGCCCTGAGGGATCTTCCGGGCCGAATCCGTCGGGCTAAGGTCGTTGAAACTTTGAAGGCGACAAGGGAATCGATGATCCGGGATTTTGGGATCCGCCGGCCCCGGATCGGTTTGGCGGCTCTGAATCCGCACGGAGGGGAAGGGGGCCTTTTCGGTGAAGAGGAGAAAAGGATCCTGGCTCCCGCGGTCCGGACGTTTCGTCATGGAGAGGTGGAAGGTCCGCTTCCCGCCGATTCCCTCATGCGGGGGGCGGCCCGAGGAGATTACGACGCCGTGGTGGCACTCTACCATGATCAGGCGCTGATCCCGGTGAAGCTGGTCGGTTGGGAGGAGGCGGTGAATCTGACCTTAGGGCTTCCGTTCGTCCGGACCTCGCCGGTGCACGGGACCGGGTTCGACATCGCCGGAAAATCGAAAGCGGATCCCCGCTCGATGCGGGCCGCCATTGAGCTCGCCGTTCACCTCGCCCGCCGCCGCCGTGCCTTACGACGTTAATACTGCTCGGGGTCTTGTCAGGGGGCAGGCCAGTTCCGGCATCGCAGAATCTCCGGCTCGGGGCGGGGTTCTCAGACCCGCTCGATCGGGGTCCTGTCGGGGGTGGGCTGTCTCCCGGCATCGGGCCTCATTGGATGGGGTATTCACATTGACCATGTCAGAGCATGGGCAGGTGGCCAAACCCGACAGG
>JACQCH010000033.1 GCA_016201735.1 Candidatus Omnitrophota bacterium | reverse complement strand
GCCTTCATCGTAAGCTTACCTCTGCTCCTTCACCACATAGGATACCAGATGCTGGACAATTTGTGCGGGTGATTAGGCGAAGACCAGAACGGAATCCTTGAGGAGCTTGTACAGCATCACCACCGAGCCGGCTTTCAAGAGACCGCTGATCTGCAATTCTTGCAGAAGGTGGGGCGTTACCTGTGAAACGGTTTCCCCATTTATTGCGATGAACACCTGATCCGGCCGGGCGGATACCGAATCGTCCCCGATGACCAGGTACGCCTCGGCGGCATCCCCAACAAACCGGATGCGGCCCGTTGCCTCCAGCTTGTTGAGATTCTCTCTGACTTTCCCCTCCCATTCTTTTTTGACGTAAACTGGTATCCCCTGTGCCGCATACTCCGCCGGCACGCCGAGCACCGCTTCACCGGAAGCCACGGTCCGGAGGATGGCAGCGATACCTCCAGCAAATCCGGCCTTCTTGGCCAATCCCTCCAAGGCCGGGAAATCGCTCGTTACATCGCCGGTTTTCCCGCTCTCGGCAAGAAGGGCGATGGTGCGGATCACGTCCTCCCGGGCAACGTATTCCAGAAGCACCTTCAAGCCGACCGCCGGTGTTCCCTTTTCCTCCATGCCGGCGTTAAACGTGGGCCTCCAGACCTCGTATTGCGAGTCGATGACCCGGTTAATCGAGTCGTACCGTTCAACCGCCCGCTGCGACATAAACTCTCCAGCATGCGGGCTCCCCACACGATCTGCCAGAACTGAAACAAAATGGAGAAAAACCCCTGAAAGATTGGCCACCGGGGCATCCTGGCGGAGGAGAAATTTCAAACGGACAGACACCGGGACCCGACCCATCTGCGCCACCAACGTGGAAAACGCTGATTGTACCAAAGAACTCGAAGGGCGACTTCCCTGTGGGTCCCACTGCGCGATCAAGGAAGGCAGCGTTTGTGCCGGGACCTCATCAAGCAACGGTCCAATGTTCACTTGGGTTGGGTCGAATTGTCCTCGGCGTGTGCTCCAGATCAACACCTGCAACGCATCCAGCCAGAACGACCACTCTTGACCACGCTGTTGAGGAGGAACCGCAATCCGAGGGATACCTCCTAAGCCGACCTGAGCGGCTCGCCCTTGTCTCACAAAAGCGCCCCAGAGAGAATCCAAAAGGAACCAAAGGTGTCCTTCGAGGGATCTTGGATTATTAAGAAAGTTGTAGGCCGTGGCCTGAGATAAGTATAGTTCTGACCGAAAGGAGGCCGCGGATAAAAGGCCGATGGCATTCGCTTCCCATCGTCGGAGTGCCCGATCTGTTTCGGCATCCTGTGGGCGCTGCTCCGGAGGCAATCCCTGTACTCTCTGAACAGCTTGATCCAATTGATGCAATGCCTCCGAGTTGCGCCCGAGCTCTTCAGGAAGTATCTGCATCATCAGCTCAACCAGTTGCCTGGACATTTGGGGGACACCCGTCCACTGCCGCTGATCAATTATCTGATTGATCTGAGCGACATGATCCCCCAATGGCGTCCTTTGCGGACGTGACCTCAGAGCTTGGACCACTTCGGCAATTCGGGCGGCGTTCGCCTGCCCTCTCCTACCCGGAAGAACGCTTCTTCCCAGAACCCGCAACACGGCGGCCTGATCCAAATTCTGCTCTTTGAGAAGCTGACGTGCTTTTGTCTTCGACACCTCAACTCGGATGCCGGCTTGCCTTAAAGCTGCAATGAGCTGTTCTGGCGAAATCTGAACCCGCCGTGGGGCGCCGGTCGGTTGAGGAGGCGATGGCTGCACGGTAGGTGGCAGGCCTGGTTCTTCAGGGGCAGGAGGGGCCGCCCTAAAGGAAGGCCGCCATACCTGATAGTTGGAATCCACGTGGTGGGTGATATTCTCGTAGAGGGCAGTTGCCCGATTAATAAGCGCCCCGGCAGCCTCAGGCCGGCCCGCACGGGCTGCAATACTTCCGAGAATGTGGTAATAGGCCGCCCACAAGTTCAAGACCGCCGCATCCCGCCGCAATAGAAATGCTCTCCGAACTTCGATTGGAACCGAACCCACCTCCCCAAGCACCTGAGAGAACACCTCCAAGACTTGACTCGGATCGGGAATCCGAGATTGTGGGTCAAAAGACGCAATGAGCGGGACCATCTTCAAGGCAGGTCCCTGCCGATACATGACCTCAAGCTCCTGTGGGGATTGCTCAAATCGATTAAATGGCGTCGTCCAAAGCAAAACCTCAATCGCATCCACCCAGAGGTCGGATTCTCTTTCAAGAGTGAGTCCTAAGTTGGGATAACGGCTGGTTATCCCGACCAAACCGACGGCTTCAGGATGTCCGACCAAATCCACAGACTGTTCCCAAAGAGTTCCAAGCCGATATAGAAGATGTCCTTCCAAGGATTGTTCGTCTCCTAGAAATCCGGAAGCGACGCCTTCAGATAGGAAGCGTTCTGAGCCAAAAGAAACGGCTGAGAGCAATGCGACGGCGCTCGCCTCCCAGCGACGGAGCAGGCGGTCAGTCTCGGCGTCTTGAGGACGCTGAGTGGGACCCAGTCCCTGCACCCGCTGAACGGTATTGTTCAACCGAAGGAGCGCCTCCCGATTTGGTTCAATACCTTGGTGCCACATCACCTGATCCATCAAATTTCTCAAATTTCTGGCAGCATCCCGCAGTTCTCCCCAGCGTTGGCCGTCCAGAATGGTGTTGAACCGATCCACATGCTCACTCAGACTTTCTTCCATACCAGCGGCGGGTGGTTCACCAACAGGTGTTCCTCGGTCGGGATCGGTTCTCTTATAGAAACGAGTTCCTTTTTGAGGATTAGCATCATCCCAGCGCCTCCCCTTACCCCACCCACTCCATTCCAATTGCTGCCTCACAGCACCTTCGGAGAAGGCGGGGAAACGCTCAACCAAGTCCTTTGTCCACAGCGTTTCTCCTGTTTTAAAAGCCGCCAGATATTCTTGAAGGGGTTTCCAATGAGCTGGTTGTTCGACGGCAGGAGCAGGTAAAGCAGCAATAGGTCGTTTTACCTCTGTATAAGAAGCCGGTATAACGGGGGAAGGAGGGTTAACCTGCAAGACAACATTAACAGATGGTTCTGTTGACTGTTGCTGGCCTAGCGTGAATGCGAAATCATACGACGCATAATTTCCACCCGGGTCGGTATACGCTTCTCTGCGGCTTGGCTCAATTCCATAGTCCGTCAATACATCCTCATAATGTGCTGGCACCTTGAAAGGAGGTTGAACAACGAGTGATATGAAATCGGCCAACGGTTGAGATCCCTGTTGGAGAATTCGAAACGCATATTCCCCGAGCCCTTTTTGATCTTTCTCCGCAAGCTTCTTCTTATCGGTCCTCTCAAACCTTAATTCTAGGTGGGCCTCAATTACTCCATCCTCTTTGCGCTGCTTCCCGAACCACTTCAACTTCATTTGATAAGGATTCTCGACATGATTGATTTCGCCAGATAAACGATCCCCCTTGAGTGTGATGGTTAACTCACCTGTCAGGCCGAACATATCTCCGATTAAGGCATCGATGGCTGCGTTCTCTTCTAAGCCAGCAGCCGGAGGATTTGGAAGTCGAGCATCCAACGGCAACTGAGACACTTCTTGCCCTGGAAGACCTGCTTGGAGAACGCTCAGGAACTCGACCAATTGGTTTTCTGTTTTGCCCCCGCGGAAGAAGGAAACGGCGCTTACGACACCATCCGGAGAAACAGCGAGGGAAGAAATCCTGCCCGGAATTTTGACTACGTTTTTGGGCTCCCCTGTCTCTGCATCAAATGCATAGGTCGGATCACGGAATGGATCGTCGTTCTCCGGCATCCCGACATAGAGGGTCTTCCCATCTGGCGAGAGGGCGAGTGTCTTCCCAGTGTATTCATCTAAACTCGTTGATTGCCTTGTTTGAACCCTGAAGATAGGCCCTGTTGGCTGGCGAGTCTCTAGGTCATAGGCATGGATCTCAATTCCTTGAGTCTCCGCTAAAGCCCTATGGTGGACATACTGAATGTACAGCCTATTCCTATGCGGATCAACGAGGAGCTCAGTCGGCGTGGCAAATGAAGGAGAAATTCCACCCAGCATGGCTTGAATCAAATCGCTATCGAACGCCTTCCCTTGGCTGCTCAAAGGAGGATTCGGGTACAGGGTCTCTTTCGTTCTTGGCTGTCCAGTCCTGATACTGAAAGGCAAAACGATCCATCGATAAGAACGGTGCCTTTCCCAATGAGGTCGCGGGTGGCGTGCGAGCACGAAGACGGTTTTCCCATCTGGACTGCCGGCTATATCCTGGACATCCAATTCTTCGGCGTTAAAGGTGGCTCCGCTGCCTATTGTTGCGCCGGTTCTCCAACTGTAAGCCAAAATCTCCTCGGTTGCAGATTTGCCTCTTTGCCCAGCCCTGTGAACATAGATGGATTTCCCGTCTGGGCTAAAAACGAACTTCCGGACACCAAGCTTTCCATCCGACAGAGCTTTTTTCAGTTCTCCTTTTAAGCCGACTTTCTCCTTTGTGGGTACTTTGTAACTCCACGTCTGGATGCGGAAAGTGTCAGAGGGGGAGGAATATTCATCCCCCTCATCAGGCTCCTCTGACTTCCCCAACAGAAGGACTTGGTCCACTGGATTAAAAGCGATGAGGCTCGATCTGGGGTACTCTTTCGAGCTGGCTGAATCAAGTTGCATCACCAGCCTGAATTCCTCCATGCCGGCGGCTACGGGTCGAGGAGTCAAGGGTGCCCGGGGCGGTACGGCAAGTTGGGCAAAACGGCCAACGACCGTTTTAACCCCCTTGATGGGATCGTCGTCCTGAAGGGCTTGGGTGAGTTGCTCCTCCAGCCCAGCCCCTTCCGTGGTCTGGTTTCTCAAGGCGAAGGCAGGCGCGGAGGGCAGACCAAGACAGAGTGCAAGGAAAAGTGCCAAAAATCTGGCACCACTCCTTAGACGGGATTTATGCTTTGGCCTCTCCATTCGGGCTATCTCTCCCTCTCTCGAAAGCAAAATGGCCGGATTGCCGTTTCTCCCTTCGGCAACCCGGCCGTCCTCATCAAGAAGACCCGATGGCTTTGTGCGCCCCCCCTTGGCGGAGAGGTTTACCCTTTCGGGGAGTTGTTACTGGCTTTATTTAACTTTCACACAAAGTATACCTCATACCACCTAAAAGTGTGGGAATTTTTGCGAAACGGACTCCTATGGCGGACTCTCAGAAAGCTCCTTCAACCCTTCTGACACCCAAAATTCGAGCAGGAAGGTAGCGGCAGCGTGTTCCCCGGCCCACCAGTGCATCCAGAGCAGGGCTTGGTGCTCAAACATGTCCAGGAGGGCTCGAACGTCCTCCGCCTGGACGGGTTTGGGAAGCAAAGATTCCTCAACTCCCAGGAAGGGAAACTTCAAGATGCTCAACACCGATAAGCTGGAGCTGTTCATCATCAATGTGCTCAAGGAGCGCATCTTGACGGAGGAACACCTGACCAAGTTGGTGGCAATGATCGCAGAGGAGCTGCAAGCGCTCCGGGCGGAGAGTACAGGAAAACTGGAACTGGTTGAGAAGAAGCTGGCCGACGTGGAGCGACGGCTGAGCAAGCTCTACCGGCTCGTTATGGGGCAGAAGGGTTTTATCCGCTCCTTCGTCAAGCGCATCGAACTCGATTACCCTAACGCTGAGATCGAGTATGCCTGCCCCATGACCCCGCCCAAAAAGAAAGAACCCCTCCGGAGAGAGGTTCTTTCTATCGTACAAGATGGCTCCCCGGCCAGGACTCGAACCTGGGACATGGTGATTACGACCTTCCCTCGTTACCGAGGGGGTAGGACTATCCCTTCACCATGGACGCCGCAAGCGCGACGTCTTTAGGTGGCGAGTGTCTAGTCTCTGCACCTTCCCACCTTTTGATCCCCGCTTCCGCGGGGATGACAGGCGGGCTTGGCTCAGGATTGCCCCGCGAGATGGAGGCTTCGGCTATCTCGCGGGGGTTCCCTGAATTTACTCGCTGTATCACTTGGCCGTTTCCAGCCAAGGCTGCTAATTGGGTGTGGAGTTCTCGGTGACAGTTGGCGCATATGAGCACACACTTGTCGAGCTCGTTACGGACCCTTGCCCAACTACGTGTGTACCCCTTTTCCGATATGCCGAAGTCTTTCTGTGATCGATTCTTGTGATGGAACTCCAGCGCATCGGTACAGCGATCGTACCCGCATCGCTCACACCTGCCGCCCTTATAAGCGACAGCCATTTGACGCACCTTCTTCCGTCGCTTCCGGACAGCGTTAACCATGTAAGCCCGGCGATCACTATACGTTCGCTTCTTCACTGTCATTTTCAAACCACACACCCTTTCGTCACAGTCACCCGCTCTACCAACTGAGCTACCGGGGAATGAGTCAACCACAGTGTAATGGGAAACGGGGAGGGTGTAAAGCGGAAGAAGCGGAGTTGGGCAGAGAGGACCGGTTTACAGAGCCCGGCGGCCCTCCATCGCCCGGATGAGGGTGACCTGGTCGGCGTACTCGATCGCCGATCCCATCGGGATGCCGGCCGCCAGCCGGGTGATCTGGACCGGGGCCGACGCCGGAGCGGACAATGCTCTGAGCTCCTTGCCCAGATAGAGGGAGGTCGCCTCCCCTTCGAGATCGGAGTCGGTGGCCAGGATGACTTCCTTGATTCCACCCTGCTTGATCCGCTCCTTGAGCTCCTGGATTTTCAGGTCCTTCGGGCCGATCGCGTCGAGTGGGGAGAGGGCACCGAGCAGGACATGGTAAACCCCTTTGTAGCCGCCGGATTTCTCGATGGCGATGATCCCTCTCGGATGCTCGACGACGCAGACCACCGATTTGTCCCGGCCCGGATCCCGGCAGACGGTGCAATGATCTTCGTCGGCCAGGTTGAAGCAGGTCTTGCAGAAGCCGACGGTCTGCTTGATTTTGAGGATCGCCTGGGCCATCTCTTGGGCGATCGAGGCCGGCTGGGTGAGGAGGTAGAAGGCGAACCGCTCCGCCGTGCGGGGGCCGACGCCGGGAAGTTTTTTGAGGGCGTTGACGAGGCCTTCCATGGAAGCGGTGAGGACGGACATGAGGAAATTATCCTTCCCCGGGCAGGACCCGGCCTTCGAACAGATCAACGACGGAATTGAGCAGGACCGAGGCGGGGTTGGGTTTTCCCGGGGAGGGGGGACCCTGCTGTTCGGCGGCGGCCGCTTGGGCGCGGGCCGGGAGCTGATCGACGATCTCAAACGCGCAGCGGACCGGGCAGCCGAGCAGGGCGCTCAACGTGGAATCGATGACCTGCCGGATGGCCGGGCGATCCAGCGCTTCCTGATGGAATTTGAATTCCTTCGGGAATCCGACGACCAGCCGGGCCGGGTCCGCCCCATCGACGCTGACCGGGCCGGCTTCATTGAGATAAGCGGCGGTGGAGGCCTTCTGCCGGTGAAGTTCTTCTAGGAGATTCGGCCAGGCGGCGGCGACCTGCTCGAGCGTCACCGACGCCGACGAGGAACGGGAGGACGCGGGCTGGGACGCCGCCGCCGGGCGGCTCTCCGGTTTCGGCTGCGGCTGGGGCTGGGGCTGCGGCTCGGCGGGAACTACTCGGCCCGCGGCCTCGGCATCCGGGACCCCTCTTTGAAGCCGCTGATCCAGTTCCTCGAGCCGATCGAGCAGTTCCGCCACCGCCGCCACCGTCTCGCCCCGGCTTAACCGGACCAGCGCCATCTCCAGCGGGATCCTCGGCTCTCCCACCCGCCGCATCATCTCGATCGCGGAGGTGAGGACCTGCCCGAATCCGGTCAACTGCTCGATCGTGAGCCCCTCCGCCAGTTTGCTTAATTTCTGGATCGATTCCGGGGTCAGCTCCTCCAATCCCAGTCGGTCGGCTCCCACCTTGATGAGAAGCAGATTCCGAAGAAATCCGAGAAAACTTAAACACCACTGAGTGAGGTCTGTTCCATCATTGACCGCGTCGGCGACCAGTTTAAGAAGCCGGACCGGCTCCCGGGCCTGGATCGCCGCGACCGCCTCGGTGAATATCTCCTCGTCAATCGTCCCGAGCAGAGTCTGGACATCCTCCGCCCGGATCTTCCCGCCGCTGAAGGCCGCGACCTGGTCGAGAATCGACTCCGCGTCCCGGAGGGAGCCGGCCGCCGCCCGGGCGATCCCGACGACCGCCTCCTCGGTGATCTTCAGCTTTTCCTCCTCGGCAATCGATTTGATTTTGGCCGCGATCTCCGAAAGAGGCAGCCGCTTGAAATCGTACCGCTGGCAGCGGGAAAGGATCGTGCCGGGAACTTTATGCGGGGCGGTGGTGGCTAAGATGAAGAGGACGTGGGCCGGCGGCTCCTCCAGGGTTTTCAGGAGGGCGTTGAACCCTTCGGCGGTAATCTGGTGGACCTCGTCGATGATGTACACCTTGAACGGGCCGGCGGCCGGAGTGAACCGGCTGTGCTCCCGGAGCGCCCGGATCTGGTCGATCCCCCGGTTCGAGGCCCCGTCGATCTCCAACACATCGAGGGAACGGCCCTCGGTGATCCCCTGGCACCGGTCGCATTTCAGGCAGGGGGTCGGCGTTGGTCCCTCGACGCAGTTGAGCCCCTTGGCGAAGATCCGGGCGGTCGAGGTTTTCCCGGTCCCGCGCGGGCCGGAAAACAGATAGGCGTGCGCGATCCGGTGCTGGCGGATCGCGTTGGTCAGCGTTGTCACGATCGGCCCCTGCCCTAGAATCTCCAGAAAGGTCCGGGGTCGATATTTGCGCGCAAAAACTAAGTAACTCATCTCATCCTCGACTCAGTGGCGGAGGGACTGGGATTCGAACCCAGGGACCCACTTTTGGCAGGTCAATCGCTTAGCAGGCGATTCGTTTCAGCCACTCACGCATCCCTCCTAACTAATTGATATTAAATGTCTTACGATAGAATCCCCGCCAGCGAACGACGCCGCGCATGACGTGATCCGATTATACGATAAAACCGTTTGGCTTCATCAGCACAATCAATAAAAACTGGCTCTTCACCGTTTCGTGTGGGTGATTTTCACGGTTTTTCAAGGATCTGGAATGAAAGAGGTGAGCACTTTGAGCTTCAAGTACTCGGGGTCTCGGATCCCATAGGCCCTGCGTTGAATCACCCGGATCTTGTTGTTGAGTCCCTCCATAAAGCCGAGGGAGACCTTATGATCGGGACGGCAATAGCTGAT
>JACQCH010000032.1 GCA_016201735.1 Candidatus Omnitrophota bacterium | reverse complement strand
TCCGGAACTTGTTGCCGCCATCGCAAGCTATATTCATACGCACAATCAGAATCCGAAAGTTTTTGTTTGGAGCGCTTCGGTGGAGCGCATTATGACCAAGATCTCCAAATGTAAAGAAGCGTTAGGGACACCACACTAGCTTACTCCTCTCCTTGGGGCGCTGAAGGATGTAATCCAGCAGGGCGATGGCCGTATCCAAATCTTTCTGTCGTTTCGCATCATTCCTCCGCCGCGCACTGATAATCAGCTTCTGCAAGGTAAAGGCCGCAGGTTCCGGTACACAGAGAGAAAGCCCCTTGTAAGAGATCCTCCTTGGATAATCAGCGAGCAGATTTAAATAACGTAGCCCCTGCGCCATAATATGAAGTTTCTTGACCTCTTGCGCTTGGTCGTAGCCTCGCCCCATCTCTGGTATTAAGAATTCAACTCTCAATTCAGGATGGTCGTAAACAATCCAGTTGCTGGATTGATAAATGGTCGGTACAAATCCCATCTCTTTTAGAATGGATGGAACGTCTACCTCCCGCCGAAGATTCCTCTGATGGGGAATCAAGAAATCCGCATCTAAGGTACGGACAACGGGCAGGCCTGTATCCTCCCATAAGGCTGAGCGGTAGAAAAATAAACACCAGCTACCAATCAACATCATCTCCCTCAAGACCCCTTTCTTCTCGAACCTGCGGAGGAGCTCAAACAGCACTTCAAACTGTGCTTCTTTTTCCATAAACCATCCTTTCAATCCGAAACCGATTCCTTCGGACTTCGCTCAGCAGGGGCTGGTACCTCCCTCTTAGCTTGATGCTCTCTTTCAAGGCCTCAAGCTCCTCCTTGGGCAGGCGCCCCAGGTATTTAGAAACAACTTTCCCGCCTTTCCGGAAAACCAGATAAGGATAGGGGACACCCTTGATCTTTTTATACTGAATGCTCCCTCGGGGAAGTTTTTTGAGCTCTCGCCGATAACTTTTCTCGGCTTCCCCAAGACGCTTCAGCTCCTCTTTCAAAATTCCCTCTACAGACTGCATCATGGCACCCTCAGGCGGTTAACCAACGCATTCCCTGAAATTATACCATGTTGGTTAACTGGCGGGATTAACCAACTATTTCTCAATAAAGTATGCTTGTTGGTTAACTCTGGTGAGGGCTCGGCTCCGGGGTCAATTGCCGGCGAGGCGGTGCTTGATCGTGGTGCCGCGGACGAGATAGTAAACGTCCTCGGCGATGTTGGTGGCGTGGTCGGCCACCCGCTCCAGGTGGCGGCCCACCAGGATCAGATCGATGGCCCGGGTGATCGTCTTGGGATCCTGGCTCATGTAGACGAGGAGCTCGTGATAGATCTGGTCGTTTAAGTGATCCACCTCGTCGTCCCGGCGGCAGACCGCCCGGGCCAACTCCGCATCTTGATTGACGAAGGCGTCGAGGGAATCCTTGAGCATCCGCTGAGCCAAAACCGCCATCTTGGGGATATCGATGAGGGGCTTGAGGAGCGGCTGCTTTAAAAGATCCAGCGTCCGCTCGGCGATATTGACCCCCTGGTCCCCCACCCGTTCCAGGTCGTTCACGATCTTAAAGACCATCGCAATCGTCCGAAGGTCCCTCGCCTCCGGCTGATACCGGGCCAGCAGGGTGAGACAGGTCTCCTCGATCTGAACCTCCAGCCGGTTGATCAGGGCATCTTCATCGATGACCGCCTGGGCCAGCTTCGGGTCCCGGTCCACCAGCCCCTTGATGACCTTGCCCACCGCCTGTTCCGCCAGACCCGCCATGTTAAAGAGTTCCTGCTTGAGCGCTTTAAGCTCCTCGTCAAAATGCCGCTGCATCAGCCAAACCTCCCAGTGATGTAGGCCTCGGTTCTGGAGTCGCTTGGATTGGTGAAGATCTTAGCCGTCGGGCCGACCTCCACCAGCTCTCCGAGGAGGAGAAACCCGGTGAAGTCGGAGACCCGGGCCGCCTGCTGCATGTTGTGAGTCACCAGGACCACCGTGTACCTCTGCTTGAGCTGATAGATCAGTTCTTCGATCCTGCCGGTGGCGATCGGGTCCAGGGCGGAGCAGGGCTCGTCCATCAGCAGAACCTCCGGCTTGATGGCCAGGGCCCGGGCGATGCAGAGCCGCTGCTGCTGCCCGCCGGAGAGACTGGTCCCGGGAGCTTTCAGTTTATCCTTCACTTCATCCCACAGGGCCGCCAACCGAAGCCCCTCCTCCACGACCCGGTCCAATTCGGCCCGGTCTCGAACGCCGTTCAACCGCAGGCCGGCCGCAACGTTATCGTACACCGTCATCGTCGGAAATGGGTTCGGTTTTTGAAACACCATCCCGATGCGGCGGCGGACCTCGACCGGATCCACTTCTTCAGCATACACCTCCCAACCATCCAACCAGACCCTGCCCTCCACCCGGGCTTCGGGAATCACTTCGTGCATCCGGTTCAGACACCGGATAAAGGTGGATTTGCCGCAGCCGGAGGGCCCGATGATCGCGGTCACCTGATGCCGGTGAACCTGCAGGGCGACATTCTTCACCGCCTGACTCTCGCCAAACCAGGCGCTCAACCGCTCCGTCAGCAACGCCACGGAGGGAGGGATCCCCGGCGCGGAATCTTGACGTGCAGGGGAAGGCACGATCCTCGGCAAGGATCCTTCCATCATCCGGCCCCTGTCCTCCGGCGCGGCAAAAGAAGCCGCGTTCCTCCATTCACCGCCAGGACCAAAAACATCAGGACCAGCGCCGACGCCCAGGCCTGCCGGTGCCAGTCCTCGTACGGTGAGATGGCATACGTGAAAATCATCACCGGCAATGAAGCGGTCGGCTCCAGCCAGCCGTGGCTCCAGACCCGGTTGTTGAACGCGGTAAACAAAAGCGGAGCCGTCTCCCCGGCCACCCGGGCCAGATCCAGCAGGATCCCGGTCAAAAGGCCCCGGACCGCCGCCGGAATGACGACGAACAGGATCGTCTTCCATTCACGGACTCCGAGGGCCAGGGAGGCCTCCCGAACAGACGAAGGGACCAGTCTCAGGAACTCCTCGGTGCTGCGCACGGCGATCGGGATCATCATGATCCCCAGGGCGATCCCGCCCGCCAAAGTGGAAAATTGCCGCATGGGAAGAACGACCAAGGTATAGGCGAAAATCCCCACGACGATCGAGGGGATCCCGTTCAACAGATCGGTCGCGTACCGGATCCAGAAACCTAAGGGGCCATGTCCGAACTCCGACAGGTAGATCCCGCCGAAGAATCCGATGGGGACACCGATCATCGAAGCCAGCGCCAGCAGTTTCACCGTTCCGACGATCGCGTTGGCCATTCCCCCGCCGGACTCTCCCACCGGCTTCGGCAGACGGAGAAAGAAATCCAGGTTGATGCCCCGGAAACCATGCCAGCCGATATAGCCCAGCAGGAAAAACAGGACGGAGACCGTCACCACGGCGAACAAAGCGGTCAGGCCGAACGCGCCGATATTGACGGCCCGCCGTCTCCACGCCATGGCGCCGGTCACCCCACCACCTCCGTTAGCGCCTTTGGCGCTAACTCTCGAAGAGAGTTATGAAACATTTGTTTCATCAATGGAGGTGGTGGGGTCATGCCCGAAGCTCCTGCCCATGCCCCATTTTAAACAGCATCAGCCGGGCGATCCCGTTGACGAGAAACGTCACCCCGAAAAGAACCAGCCCGATCTCAACGAGGGCATGCAGATACAGGTCGCTGGTCGCCTCGGTGAATTCGTTCGCCAAGACGGCCGCCATCGTGTAGCCCGGTTCCAGCAGGGAGGCCTTGATCTCCGGGCGGTTGCCGACCACCATGGTCACCGCCATCGTCTCCCCAAGCGCCCGGGCCAGCGCCAGGAAGATCGACCCGACGATCCCGGACCGGGCGTAAGGGAGGATGGCCGTCCAGACCGTTTCCCAATGGGTCGCTCCCATCGCCAGGGCCGCTTCCCGTTGAGAGCGGGGAACCGCCAGGAGAACCTCCCGGGAAACCGTTGTGATGAACGGCACGATCATCGCCGCCAGGATGATCCCGGCGGTGAGCAGTCCCACCCCATACGGAGTTCCCTGAAACAACGGAAACCAGCCCAGAACCGCTGAAAGAGTGGGCCCCACCGCGGTGCGCACCCAGGGGACCACCACGAATACCCCCACGAGCCCATAGATAACGCTGGGGATCGCCGCCAACAATTCGACCAGGAAGCTGAGCGACTCGGACAGGCGCGGCGGGGCCAATTCCGCCAAAAAGATCGCCGTCCCGAGCCCGAGAGGAACGGCGATCAACAGGCCGACGGCAGAGGTGACCAGCGTCCCGTAGACGAAGGGAAGCGCGCCGAAAATCTCCGCCACCGGATCCCAGGTTTGTCCCCAGAGGAACGACCAGCCGAATTTGTGCAGGGCAAATCGCGAGTTCCAGAGAAGCGTCCCCACAAACCCCAGCACGATCGCCAAAATCGAAAGGGCGAACCCCAAGCTTGCCCCTCGAAATAACCGGTCCCCTAGATTATGGGAGTTTGATCTGATCGAGCGACTCCTCTACCATCCGAGCCACGTCCGGAGGCAGTGGGGCGTAGCCCAGCGGCTCCGAGTACCTCTGCCCATCCTTCAGCATCCAGTGGAGAAATTTCATGATCTCCTCACCCTTCACCCGGTCCGTCTGCTCCCGGTAAACCAGCAGCCAAGTAAAGCTGGAGATCGGATAGGCATCCTGCCCGGCGGCATTCACAATCGAAACCCGGAAATCCTTCGGCATCTTGGCAGAAGCCGCAGCGCTGGAGATGGTCTGAGCGGTGCAGTCCACAAACTCTCCCGCCCGGTTCTGAACCTTGCTGTAAGGAATCTTGTTGTTGGTCGCGTAGCCGAGCTCCGTGTAGCCGATCGCGTAGGGGGTCTGTTTGACCAACCCGGCGACTCCTTCGTTTCCCTTTCCTCCTAAGCCCACCGGCCAGTTCACCGAGGTGGACTTCCCCACCTTGGCTTTCCACTCGGCGCTGACTGAGGAGAGGAAATCGGTCCAAACAAAGGTGGTCCCGGACCCATCGGACCGGTGCACCACCACGATCGGTTTATTGGGCAGCGCCACGCCTGGATTGGCCTTGGCGATCTCCGGGTGATTCCAAGTTGAAATCTTGCCCAGGAAAATCCCAGCCAGGGCGGCCTGGGTGAAGTTCAGCTTCTCCGACACCTCCGGCAGGCTGTAAATCGGAACCACCCCTCCCAGCACCGTCGGGACATGCAGGATCGGAGCGGGTGCCTTCTGCATCTGCTCGTCGTTCATCGGTCCATCGGTAGCCCCGAAATCCACCGTCTGCGCGGTGATCTGCCGGATCCCCCCTCCGGAGCCGATCGACTGATAGTTGAAGTTCACCGAGTTGTTCAGCTTCGCGTACTCGGAGAACCATTTCGAATAGATCGGGTACGGGAAGGTGGCCCCAGCCCCGTTGATGAGCAGGATCTTGCCCGCCCAGGCGGACGCGCACACGGACAGGATGACCGCCGCAACGATTGACTGGAACGCCCATCTTTTCATCGTATTCTCCTTCTATTGAGTTTACCTTCGACAGATCAGCACTCCGTAAAGGCCTTGTAAGGATTTTGTAAGGCCCATCGAGATGCGGTGTTAAAATTTCACGTTCAAATCTGCCTGGAAGGTATTGTTGCGATTCTGCGAGCCGATGATTTCATCCACCCGGAAATATTTGAAGGCGAGACTGGTCCATTTGTTCAGCCCAAATTGAAGGCCGATCACATGGCCGACATGGTTTGTTCCACCGCCACCGAAATCGGAATCAGTGAGGGGCCCAAACACGGCATTCTGTTCCAGGTGCTTGAAATAATAGGTGGCCTTCCAGCTCCCGAGTTTCTCGGTCACCTTTCCGACCTCAACACCAGCCGACCAGGCACCACCGTTATCTACCGATCCGTCGACAGCGTTTTTAGCATTTGTGGCGACGTTCCATGCCGCATCCCCGACAAAAGTCACTGGTTGTCCCAGGACGTCCGGAACCATCAATTTTCCGAGGACATCGATGATGTTGTAATCGAAGATCCATTTCCCACCACTCGTGGAGTTTCCAGCCGCTCCTGCGGAAGCGGATGTGACGCTGGCAACGGTATTTCCTTTGATCGAGCCATAGTCATAATAAGCTACTGACGGCTGGAAAGTTACCCCCCCCACCGGAAGGTCAATGTCCGTTCCTCCCTGGGCTCCCCACAGCATGGGATGCCCAAGTTTTGCACTATTTATTTCGCCAAGAGCAAAAGCACCCATGGTGACAAAAGGCCGAACCGGAAGCCATTGATTCAATATTGGGACTGACTTGGGACTCTTCAACTGCACAGCAAGACCTTCCGGTGTTGTGTCCGGGTCCCACACCATATCCGTGTAGAGGAATGGATTATCCATTTTCCCACCAATGGCGCTCACCCAAGGCTGCGGCGTATATTTCGCGTAGGCCTTGTCAATAAAGATGGCCTTCTTATCGGAGGTGTTGGTAAAGGTTTGGTTGTTGGAAATTGGATCGCCGCTGGTTCCTGTTCCTAACTGCACACCAACCTGTAATGGATCCCAGGGATTGGCAACAAATCCAAATCTGAGCCGCATTCTCTCACGGTTTCGATTGGGAGTTAATGCCCCGGAAGAAGATGTGTCTCGGAATTGCGTCTCATGGCGCAGACGGAAATCGCCGCCCCACTTGACCTTGTCCAGCCAGCTTCCACCGGCCATCTTCTTGACGGTATCCTTGGTGTCCTCCTCCCGCATCTTGGAGGCGGGGCCGGAATCCTTGGCCATGTCGTTGCGGACATCCTGGGCTTCTTCACTGGTCAAGATCCCTTTCTCAACCAGCTTGTTCAGCAGGGCGTCCGTCTCGGATGTTCCCGCCGAGCCAGGCAAGGCCGTTAAGATCAAACCCACGATCAGCCCGAAAAACAGAAGTCTTTGTTTCATCGTGATCTCCTTTTTGAGACAAAGGATACCCGGGGCAGGTCATGGATTCATGAGGAGGGTGTAAGAACTGTGTAAGTTTAAACTAGAGGCCGATGGGGCCCCATCGGGCCTGAATCAACCGTTCGATCCCGCCGAACATCCAGCGGTTGAAGGCGAGGCCCACCATCATGATGAGCAGCATGGTGGCCACCACCATCGACATGTCATGCAGTTCCCGGCCCATCGTCAAAGCGGAGCCCAGTCCGGTGGTGACGTACAGCATTTCCGCCGCCATCAGCGACCGCCAGGCGAATGACCAGCCCAGTTTGGCGCCGCTGACGATCCCCGGCAGGGAGGCCGGCAGGACCACGTGGCGGTACAGTTTCCATCCCTGAGCGCCGAGGATATGGCCGGCCCGGAGGATGAGCCGCGGAATTCCTTTCGCGGTGTCCCGGGTCGCCAAGGCAATCGCCAACAGGGACCCCATGATCACCACGAACTGGATCGCCATCTCACTCAAGCCGAACCAGAGAACGGCCAGGGGAAGCCAGCAGATGCTCGGCATCGACTGCAGGCCCAGAGCCGCGGCGCCCAGCGTGTCTTCAAGCCACCGGAATCTCGCCAACAAGAATCCCAACGGGATCCCCGCGAGGAGAGAGACGGCATATCCCACGAAAAAACGCTGCAGGCTGGAGGCCGTCGCCATCAACAGAGACCGATCCGCGAACCCCCGCCAGAGGGTGTTGATGACCTGCGACGGCGTGGGGAAAAACAGGGTGTTCAGCAGGTTGAGCGAACTTAAAATTTGCCAGGTTCCGATCACCGCCGCCAAGGCGATCGCCCGAACAACAAAAGTGGCGGCGCGGCGCTGAGGGGTTTGCGGTGAACTCATTTGGACTCCTTTCTCTTATTCTCCGATAAAATTTCATTCAGCAGAGACAGATCGAAAACTCCCTGTAAGTCGGCCTCTTGGCTGCGGCCAGAGGAGGCCGCACCACTTGTAATCTCTGAGTCGTGGCTGCCGAGGGGCAGATAGCCCAACTCTCTCGCCCAGCCGGCGGCGGTGATCAGCGCATCGGGAACCGGATCGACCGTGATATCGAGCCGCTCCAGCGATTGATTTAAAATTGAGATCGGCAGCGGTTTTCCCGCCAGGCGGCCCAGCGTCTCGTTGAGGCGGCCGCGGGCCTCCTCCGGATGCTGATGAATCCAATCCGTCAGCTCCTGATGAGCCGCGATGAACCGTTTGACGAGAAGGCGGTTCTTCTTCAGAAACTCGGCGCGCACCACAAGGACTGCCGTGGGAAATTTTCTGTCCTTCCAGAGGTCCCTCTCATCCAGATACAATTCCCCGCCCCCTTCCGAAATCAGGCGAGTCGCCCACGGCTCCGGAACCCAGGCGGCGTCCAGCTCCCCCCGCTGGAAGAGGGTCAAGATGTCCGGATTCTTGACCGGGATGACTGCCACATCCTTTCCCGGCTCCAAGGCCTGCGCTTTCAACCAGTGGCGGAGCGCTACATCTTGGGTGTTCCCCAACTCCGGCGAGGCCACCCGCTTGCCCCGGAAATCGCCCGGGCTTCGCAGATTCGCCCCCTTGCGGACAATCAGGGAGGCGCCGCCGCTGGTGGCTCCCGCCACGATCCGCAGCGCTTTCCCTTGAGAACGCAGATAGGCGTTGACGGCCGGGTTGGGCCCAACATACGACAGATCGATCGCCCCCGCCAGCAGCGCCTCCATGGAGGAGGGGCCGGCGTTAAAGGCCTTCCACTCAATCCGCCTGCCGACCCGCGGTCCGAACCAATCGGCGGCTTGCCCCACGAGCGCCTGGGCATGATTCACGTTCGGGAAGTGTCCGACCCGCAGCGGGATCCCTGTGAAGCGGGACTCCGTCCGAGCGGAGGGCGGCCTTGAGGCCCAGAACAACCCGATCGCCACAAGTAGAGCGGCGAGAAATCCAAGGAACGGTTTGATTCTCATCTCAAGGGAATTGACAGGATAAAGCGGGAGCCTTTGCCGAGTTGGCTCTCAACTTGGACGGAACCGCCGTGCGCTTCGGCGACGTGCTTGACGATCGAGAGCCCCAAGCCGGTGCCGCCGGTCTCTCGGGACCGGGCCTTGTCCACCCGGTAGAACCGCTCAAAGATCCGGGGAAGATCCCCGGCGGGGATCCCGATCCCGCTATCCTCCACTTCGATCCGGCACTGGCCCTCCCGGGCGAGGGCCCGCACCGTCACCCGGCCGCCGGCGCGATTGTACTTGATCGCGTTATCCAACAGATTGCTCACCGCTTGGCTCATCTGGCTCCGATCGGCAAACACGCTCTGCGCGGATGGGGGGGACTCCAATTGGAGCGAAACCTGATGCGTCCGGGCCAGGGCTTGGTGCCGGCCGATCTCCTCTTCCAAGAACCGGTCCATTGAAATCGGCTCCCGCCGGAGGACCGCCTGCTTGGATTCCACCTGGGCGAGGGTGAGCAGATCCTCGACCAGCCGATCCAGGCGGGCCGATTCCTCCGAGATCACCTCCAAGAAGGAGCGGCTGTGGGCGGGATCCTTCGACGCTCCGCCGAGCAAGGTTTCCACCGCTCCCCGGATGGCGGTCAGCGGAGTCTTCAGCTCGTGCGAGACGTTTGCCACGAAATCTCGACGGAGATTCTCCAGCCGCTTCAAATCGGTGATGTCGTGAAGCACGACGAGGGCGCCCCGGCCCTCCGGCGCCTGGCAGGTGGCGGTATGGAGGCGCAGATGGCGCTCTACAGGCGAGACCAACGTCAGATCCCGAACCTGGGGCTCCTGCTTCGTCAACGTTTGATCGATCAGTTCCTGCAGTTGGGGCTGGCGAATCAGGCCGCCCGCCCGGGTCCCCACCGGAAGATCCTGCTCGATCCCCAGGATCTCCCGGGCCGCCCGGTTGACGAGGAGAATCTCCCCGTTGGGCCCGACGGCGAGCACCCCTTCCACCATGCCTTGGAGGATCCCTTCCGTCTGGCTGCGGCCGGCTTCCAATTCCTGAATCTTCGCCTGAAGATCCTCCGCCAGCCGCCCGGCGGAGACCGCCGTGGCCGCCGGCGACCGGGCGATCCGTCTTACCAGCCATCCCCGAAAGATCCCGAACACCGGCTATTCCTCGTCGGGCATCTGGAACCGATAGCCGGCGCCGGTGGCCGTGAGGATTCGCTTTCCTTCCGGGCCTAACTTCTGGCGCAGCTGGCTCACGTGCAGATCCACCGTCCGGCTTTGGATCTCCAGGGCCTGATCGTAGCCCCAGACCCGTTCAAGCAGGGCATCCCGTGACAAGACCCGCCCGCCGGCCTCCACCAACACCTTCAGCAGGTCAAACTCCTTCGGCGTCAGACTGAGGCTTTTCTGCTTGATCTTCACGATCCGCCGCTCCCAATCGACGCTCAAGACCCCGCATCTCCAGGCCCCGGAAAGTTCCGACCTCGACGCCCTGCGCAGGACCGCCTTGACTCGAGCCACCAGCTCCCGAGGACTGAACGGCTTGGGGAGATAATCATCCGCCCCCAATTCCAAACCAACGACCCGGTCGGTCTCTTGAGTCTTCGCGGTGAGCATAATGATGGGCAGTTGGGCAGTCTTGGGGTCGGCCTTGATCTGCCGGCACACCTCTAATCCATCGATCTTCGGAAGCATCAGATCCAGGAGGACGAGGGACGGCGGCTCCCGCCGAATCTTCTCGAGAGCTTCCTCGCCGTCCTTCGCCACGCTCACTTGGTACCCTTCCCGTTCCAGGTTGTAGGTGAGGATCCGGACGATGCTCTTCTCATCCTCGACGACGATGATCCTGGGACGAATCGTCAACGCCGGCGCCCACCCCCGCCGCCGGTATGAGGATGGCCCCCATGGCCCGGCCCACCCGCAGGCCCAGGAGGGTTGGCATGATGTTCCATCCGCTGGCCTTCCTGCTCCCGCCGCTCTCCACGGTTCTCGACCCGCTCACCCCGGTTCTCGATGTGCTCCCCCCTCTGCTCAAGCCGCTGCCCAGCCCGCTCATGGCCGTGCTCCTCGAGCCGTTCCCCTCTCTCCTGCACTCGCTCGCCTCGGTTCTGCATCCGTTCGCCCCGGTTTTCCAAACGTTCCCCTCGATTCTCAAGGCGTTCCCCCATCCCGGGAGGCGGCGCGGGCCGGTTCGGACTTGCGCCGGGACCCCCCGCAGGACCGGGTGGATTCTCCCAGTTGGTCCCTCGGCCGCCGGCGGGACCCGGCGGATTATTGTCCCGGTCCGGATGCCCTAGCCGATCTTCCCGTTTCTCCCGGAACTCCTCGCGGCGGTCCTTCAGGTCCCCCTTTAATTCCTGCCGATCCTTGTGCATCTCCTTCAGATCTTCCCGGCGCGTCTCTCGACCCTGTTGGCGCAGGTCACGGATCTGCCCCGTCAACGCCTTGGCCTGCTCGACATTCCCCGATTGCATCGCGTCAGCCCGCTGGGCCTCCAGCGAGGAGACCTGCTGCTGATAAGCCGCTTTGTCCTGCTTCATCTTGTCCCAATCTCCGCGGATCTCCTGTCGGTCTCCTTGAATCTCTCCCGGCTTCTTCTGCGCCGGCGCATCCTCCGCCCATCCCACAGAAGACCCCCCCAGCCAAACAATCATCCCGAGCATCCACACCATCGGCCAATTCAAACGATTCATTCCATCCTCCCATGAAAAGCCCCCGGTCAACAATAAACCGAGTGCCTTATCGTTTTAATCTTCCGTACAACAGACTCACCGTGATGCGACCGCAACGTGATGGAGCCGTTAACCTCCCATTCGAGCTCTGACGCTCATCATTCCG
>JACQCH010000019.1 GCA_016201735.1 Candidatus Omnitrophota bacterium | reverse complement strand
TGTACAACTGGCTGAAACAAGTCTTGGTTTTCATGGCAACCAAGACCCTAGCCCCCTCACCCCAAACGTGTCAAGTTCTCAAAGAACTTTTACCGTCGACAAAAGGCTAAAATCTACCCACACCAAACGGAGAAGACCCATATGTTTTTTGGTCGGAATATGTTTGAGTCCCGCCTTTATTTCTCGGACGCTGCGGCTCAGGGGTATCTTGACTTGAGAGCTGGAGAAAATGCAGTGGAGTTCCTGGGAAAAGCGATCGGAGTAATGAGGGACGTTAATCAGGCAGTCATAAGTCTAGTGCATCACTTTATTCAAAGACGGGGATTTGCTTTCACTGAAATAGCCAGAGTTAAACCAGCAAACTCTCAATTAAGCTGAAGTGTGGGTTTGACTGGAAGACATCCTCTGTTAGAAAGCAGTTGCGAAGTTCGTCCAAATGGGGGAGTTTTCCTTCATTTGATGTTATACTTGCTGATGAGAGGTGCCATTGAGTCCAAGACAGCTAAAGGAACTTCAGAAAGTGGTTGAGAGGAGAAAAGATGAGATTAACAGAGCATGGAACAAGCACTTCAAAAGTTGAAGTTCTGAACATCTCCTCGCATGGAATCTGGCTTTATGTGAGAGGCAAAGAATGTTTCTTGCCTTACGAGGATTTTCCCTGGTTCAAAGATGCCCGCTTTTCTGAAATCCACGATGTGCAGTTGCTCCATGGCCATCTTCTCCAGTGGGATGCTCTGGATGTTGATTTGGATCTTGATTCTTTAGAGCACCCAGATCGATATCCTCTGAGATATCGCTAATTCGGTTCTCCTCTAGCTACGTTACCAGTTCCGGGTAGACCCTTCGAGCAGCGCTCCGATCTTCAAAATAGATGTGCGGTGGGCTTTTCCTTATGCACGGTACCGGAGACGTAGGGGACAGGTAACGATTCATGAACCCGGCGCGTTTCAAATGGTAACTGCCTTACGGACGGTGTGGAAGAAGCTGGATGAGGTCATGATCCGGTTCATGTCCATGCACGGAACCCGGATCCTTCGAATCTGCCTCGGTCTTATTTTCTTTTGGTTTGGGCTCCTGAAGGTGATCGACAAGAGCCCTGTGGCCGGCCTTGTCGCTCAAACCGTCTATTGGATGCCTGCTGGGGTCTTTGTGCCCTTGCTGGGAATCTGGGAGATGATCGTGGGGGCAGGCCTTTTGTTCGCTATGGCCTTGCGGCTGACCCTCTTTCTCTTTTGGCTTCAGATGGCCGGCACGTTTCTCGTCCTGGTGTTGCGGCCGGAGATTGCTTTCCAAGGAGGCAATCCCTTCCTGCTGACAACCGAAGGGGAGTTCGTTATCAAGAATCTCATTCTGATCGCCGCCGGTTTGGTGGTAGGCGGAACCGTCCAACGGAGTAAATCCTGAACCCGGTGCGTTTGTGGGGGTAGGGGACGCTTCACAAAGGGACAGTTTATTTCAAGGAATGATGTGTCCCTCATGAAGGGTCCCTTTTACACACGGAGGAATTCAGTGGTTTGATGTTGCAATCTGCAACATCAAAAATGGGACGAGGCGGCCGCCGTAGTACACACCGCTATCGGCAACGCTTGACGGATGAACCCAAAAAGGGTACAATTGTACTCATAATGGGTACAAAGCCGGCAGAACCCCTTGTTTCCTCGGCGCTGTTCGGAAAGACGCGTCAGGCCGTGTTGGCCCTCCTGTATGGCCACACCGGGGAGTCTTTCTATCTTCGTCAGATCGTCCGAGCATGCTCCCTGGGGCAGGGAGCCGTTCAGAGAGAGCTGGCCCATCTGATGGCAGCCGGCCTGCTTCTTCGGACCCGCCAAGGCAACCAGGTCTACTATCAGGCCAACCGGAATGCCCCCGTCTTTCCGGAGATGAAATCACTCCTTATCAAAACAGCAGGTGCAGCCCATGTGCTTCAAGCAGCTCTCGCGGGTTTCTCGGATCGCATTCAAATCGCGCTTCTTTACGGATCTCTGGCCAGCGGGAAGGACAGGGCGAACAGCGACATAGACCTGTTGGTGATTGGGAAGGTCTCGTTTGGTGAAATAGCCGAGGCGTTCAGTGCGGCTCAGGAAAAGCTTCGGCGGGAGATTAATCCATCCGTCTATTCCTCGGAGGAGTTTCGGAAGAAGCTGCTTGCCGGGCATCATTTCTTAAAGCAAATTTCTGAAGACCCCAAGATTTTCTTGATCGGGAGCGAACGTGAGCTTAAAAGACTGGGCGCGAAACGGCTGGCTGACTGAGCATAAAACGAGTCCCCAGGAGATTACGGACTTACTTCGAGTCGCTGACCGTGACCTTGCGGATTGCCAGGCGAAAGGTTTGAGTCCCGATTGGCATCTGAACATCGCCTACAACGCTGCTTTACAGTTGGCCACCGCCGCTTTGGCCGCCGGCGGCTACCGGTCTGCCCGTGAGGCCCATCACTACCGGGTTATCCAGAGTCTTGGGCTAACCATCACGCTAGACAAAGGTCTGATCCAACGGCTTGACCAATTTCGGAAGAAGCGGAACCTGAGCGACTACGAGCGGGCGGGTCTGGTCTCGGAGCAGGAGGCGGATGAGATGGAAGCCCTGGCACGGGATCTGCGCAAGCAGATGGAAGGGTGGCTGAAGACCCATCATCCCCAACTTCTGAAGGGCCCAAAATAAAAGGGAGAATACAAACATGGCGCAGGGCGGATTTTTAGTTAAGTTCGGCGTGAAAAAGGAAAAGCCCCGCAGGTGTTACGCGGTGGCGTTTGATTTTGATGAATGGTCGTGCAAGATCAATAATGAAGCACCGAAGGAGATGCCGAAGGGGATTAAAAGGATAGTCATTGAAGTTGAAGTTTTGGACTAGGGGTCGGTTTCTTTGGGCTGTCCCGGCGGCGGCCGCCCTCTTGCTGGGTGTCGGCGCCGCGGGCGGCGCCGAGCCGCCCCGCGCCGATCTGATCTGGGTTCCGGCCCAGGCGGCCGACGCGAGTGACCGGGCCTATGAGCCGGTCGCCATTCATCTCATCGACCACGCCGGCTCCTCGATCGCGCTGGCGATGTATCTTCTCAAGGAAGGCCGGGACGATCGGCATCCGATCAACCGGCTCCTCAAGGATCTTCTGGAGGCGGCCCAGCGGGGCGTGCGCGTGGAGGTCTACCTGAATACGAGGTTTTCAGGGGAGGCCGCCGCCCCGTTGGACACGCCGTGGCTGACCCGCCTCCGGGCCGCCGGGGTCCCGGTCACCCTGTTGTCCCCGACGCGGCGCTGGCACGGCAAACTCCTCATCGTGGATGAACGGTACGTGCTGGAGGGCAGCACCAACTGGACCGTGGAGGCGATCGCGACCAACGGGGAATCGAACACCGTGATGGACTCCCCCCCGCTGGCCCGGCAGAAACTCGCCCACCTGCGGGGCTGGGCCACTCCACCGGTGGCGCCGGCTCCGGCTCCGCCCGTCGAGCCCGTCTGGCCGGACACCGTGGCGCTCCCCAGCGCCTGGCTGGCTCGGGGCGGCCTCCTGCCCCGGTTCGTGACGCAGGATGATGAGCGGGGGTTTGACGCGTGGCTCCTCCTGGTCCGTCGGGCCGCGGCCGAGCCCGCGCCTGAATTCGCCCTGGATCTCTCAAGACCTTCGGCGCCGAACTGGCTCTGCCGCCGTCCTGGTCCAACACCGCGCAGCGCCGGGCGATTATAAAGGTGCTCCGGCGTCTCCGGTCCCGGACCGGCGGCCTGCTGGAATTCCGGGCGCCCCACGCCCGGGACGCGTGGGTCCGCTTGGGCCTGCCCGACGGTCCCCGCGTGACGGTGCCGATGACCCTGCTGACGCCGGCCCGGCTGGCCCGCCAATCGTCGACGGTCACCTATCTCGCCCTCTTGGACGTCGCCCTCCGCAAAGAGGGGGGGCCGTCACTCCACGACCTCTCACTCGACGCCCTCCAGGCCCGGACCGGGTTATCGGCCAAGCTGTTGAGCCGCGCCCGCCGCGACCTCGAGTGATATGAAATACGTTACTGCAAGCCAAATGCGCGCCATCGATCGCAGGGCCACCGTAAAATACGGTATCCCATCCATTCTTTTGATGGAGAACGCCGGGCGGGCGGTGGCGGAAGAAGTCAGGAAGCTCAAACCCCGCCGTGTGATGCTGTATTGCGGGAGCGGCAATAACGGGGGCGACGGTTTTGTCGCGGCCCGGCACCTGGCCAATCAAGGCATCCGGTGCCTGGTGGTTTATTTCCAGGCGGCTTCAGCGATGAAGCGTGACGCGCGGCTTAACTTCAACATCCTCAAAAAAATGAGAATCCCGCTTCTTTTGTGGAAACGCTCCATGGAGGCCATCCGGCAAAAACAGCTGTATTCTGCGGATGCGCTGGTGGACGCTTTGTTCGGCACCGGATTGTCCCGCGAGATTGGAGAGCCCTACGCCTCCGCGATTGCGGAGATCAACGGCGCCCGAAAGCCCGTGGTGAGCGTGGATATTCCGTCGGGGATGGATGCGGATACAGGCAAGCCGATGGGCGCGTGTGTGCGTGCCGCTCGGACCGTGACACTGGCTTTACCCAAACGGGCTTTTAGCCGGCCATCCTCGCGCGCCTGGACAGGCCGCGTCGTGGTGGCGGATATATCTGTATAATAGAGCATCAAAAGGAGGGGATATCCCATGAATGTGAAACGTTGGTTTCTGGCGAGCTTGGCGGCATTCGTTGTGATCTCTGCGTTGGACTGGCTCGCGCACATGCAGCTTCTGAAGGGGTTGTACGGTCAAACCTCCGCGCTGTGGCGTCCTCAAGCGCAAGCGATCCATATCTGTTGGCTCATGAAGGCCGGCACGGCCTTCTTCGCCGGGCTTTTCACCTTCATCTATGACAAGGGGTATGAGGCCGGCAAGCCGGGGCTGGGGCAGGGGTTGCGCTATGGTTTTCTGATCGGCCTTCTGATCTCCGCTCCCTACGTCACCATCTGGTACGTCGTTCTGCCTATCCCATTCAAACTCGCGCTGGGGTGGGTCGCTTCCGGGATGGTCGATTGCCTGGCCGCCGGCGCGGTGGCGGGTCTCATTTACCGGCCGTAACGAAGGAGGTAGTCGATGAACATGGATCGAGCCAAACAGGTCGCGTACTTCTTGCTTCGCGTGGTGGCGGGGCTGTTGTTCTTCCAGATCGGCGGCATGAAGCTGTTCGCTTGGTTTGGCGGAATACCCCCCGCAATGGGCGGTCAACCGCCCTTGATGTCCCAGATGGGAATTGGCGGGGTGCTCGAGTTCTTTGGGGGCCTGGCGATCCTGCTCGGTCTCTTCACCCGGCCCGTCGCGTTCATCCTTTCCGGCGAGATGGCGGTCGCGTATTGGCAGTTTCACGCGCCCCATGGGGCCTGGCCGGTCATAAACCACGGCGAGCCCGCCGTCCTGTTCTGTTTCATCTTCCTGTACATGGCCGCGCAGGGCGGCGGCGGCTGGAGCCTCGACGCCCTGCTCCGCCCCAAACGCGGCGGCTCGGCTTAACGGCAAGCTGCTCCGCCGCGCCCGCCGAATGCCTTGACATCGCTCCACTAGCGGCCTTATTATATACCTATATGTAGACAAAAGTATACTACCTAGGGAACAGCAACTAACAGGGGGTGGGCCTTGATCTATACAACTGTTTTGTTGTACAATCTAAATAGGGCGTAGGAAGCTCGTTGCTGGACCAAGGGTATCACAGTTATTATTTCCAGACAGCGCAGGGGCGGTGTCCAGTTGAGGAGTTTATTGACGCCTTAGACTCGGATGCGCAGCGGAAGTTCTTCGCGAAGCGGCAACTGTTGGAGGGATTTGGCCCGCGGCTTCCAGAACCGCATGCGAAACGATTGGGGGAGGGGATTTACGAACTGCGGTTTTCTGGACGGGATGCGGATTTTCGGGCATTGTATTTCTTTAATGGCCACCTGATAATTTTCACCCATGTTTTCAAGAAACAGACTCAGAAGACACCGAAAGGTGAGATCGGACTCGCCGTCCAGCGCCGGCAGGCGTATGCAGCTGGGAAACATTAGGGAGGGAAAGGGCATGAAGATTGGACTGCGGAGTGTGGAGGCCCATCTTCGAGAGAAGCTGAAAGACGCTCGCTTCCGAGAGCTGTACGAGTTGGAAGAAGAAAAAGCGAAGATCGCCTCCCTGGTGATCCGATGCCGCGTTCAACATCACCTGACCCAGGGCCAGCTTGCTAAAAAACTTGGAGTAACACAGCAGCAGGTATCCAAGATTGAGCAGGGGGATTTTAGCAGCTTGGTCGCGATCCAAAGAATTCTTTTGGCGCTGGGATACCATATCCTGATGAGGGCTGTTCCGCTGGAGGCCCATCTTCGGCGTGAGCTCCGGGCGGTCGCTTAATTTCATGAAAAGTAAAGGCGTGCCAAAGGGAATCGGATGGGAAATGCCGGCAGGCAAGCTGACTCGAGTTAAAGATTTTCTGCCCTCGCCCCAACAGTTAAAGAGCCAAAATGGGGAAACTAGATCCGGAAGAAAAAAGTCTGCGCGGAAGTCCTTGAAGCGGATTCGGCTGACGAGCGGTTGCTCATCGCCGGGGAAAACGGATATTCGCGAGGAAGAAGAAAATTATGGAGAAGTGAAGCGAGATCCAGGTGTTGACGACAGCGCGGCTCACCCTTTCCGCCTAGCCACCGCAGGTCGTTCTGTAGACAATAGGCACACAATGTGATACACTCTCCTTATGGGAACATATCGTTGGGATGCATCTAAGAATGATAAGCTCATGCGAGAGAGGAGAGTTTCTTTTGAAGAAGTTTTGTTGGCCATTGACCAGGGGCGCCTGCTGGACGTCATTGACAATCCCAATAAGGAGAAATATGGGGGCCAGAAGGCTTTTGTCGTTGAGATCAGGCACTACGTGTACCTGATTCCTTTCCTGGATCGCGGGGATGAAATTTTTCTTAAGACCATTATTCCGACCCGTAAGTTGACTAAAAAATATTTGAAGGAGGAATAGCTGAATGGAGAAACTCGACCAAGAAGAGAAAAGCCTGCGCGCTTCTATTGAGAGGGGAGAGTGGAAATCTGCTCATTCGACCCGAAGGGAGTTGCAGCGGTATATCGCATATGCCCGCAATACGCTGCGGAAGAATCGCCGGATAAACATTCGCCTGTCGCAAAATGATCTGGAAGCTCTACAGACCAGGGCGATTCACGAAGGGATTCCGTACCAGACGCTGATCTCCAGCCTATTGCACAAGTATGTCGTGGGCCGACTCAAGGCCGCTTGAGGTAAGGGCCAACTGATCCTGAGGTGAACGTGGATCTGGAGCGGGAATGTTCGTTCCTGTGTCCCTACTGCTCCTCGCAGATTTCGGTGATGGTGGAAGCCGTCGGCGGGAAGAGGCAGGCCTTCACCATCGACTGCGAGGTCTGCTGCAGCCCGATCCTGATCCGGATCGAGATCGGGGCCGAGGGGGCCTGGTCCTTCGAGGCGGAGCGGGAGGGGGGATAGGGGGATGCCTAAATTGATTGAGCGGATCCGGGCGGTTCAGCGGGGGGAAGCGTCGGCTCCTCCGATCGCGCAGCTGCTGGAGATGAAGATCACGGAGGTCGGGGAGGGGCGCGTGGCCATGCGGATGCCGGTGGACCGGCGGTACGCGAACCCGATCGGCACCCTGCACGGCGGGATCCTCTGCGACTTGGCCGACGCGGCGATGGGCACCGCCTTCGCCACCACCTGCGACACGGAAGAGAGCTACACCACGGTCGAGTTGAAATGCAATTATCTGCGGCCGGTGTGGGAATCGGTGCTGACGGCGACGGCTTGGGTGGTCTCGCGCGGGAAGACGATCGGGCTGGCGGAGTGCGAGGTGCGGGATGAGCAGAACCGGCTGATCGCGAAATTGAGCAGCACCTTGATGGTGCTCGAGGGAGAGGCCGCCAAGGGCCGCGAAGTGAAATAAATTTGAGAGGAGTATAATAGAAAGGGGAGAATGAACAAACGGGCCTCGAACGATCACCCGATCCAGGATCTGCTTGCCGAGCGGTGGAGTCCATACGCCTTCGACGGCCGGCCCGTCTCCAAGGCGGACCTGCTCTCCTTGTTTGAGGCGGCCCGATGGGCGGCCTCCTCCTACAACGAGCAGCCCTGGAGCTACATCGTCGCGGCCCGGGAGGAGCCGGCGGAATTTGAAAAACTCCTCTCCTGTCTCGTCGAGGGGAACCAGGCCTGGGCCAAGGCGGCGCCGGTGTTGGCCATCGGTGTCGTGAGTCTGAATTTTAAGTTGAACAGGAAACCAAACAGGGCCGCCCATCATGACCTGGGGCTGGCCTCCTGCAGTTTGACGCTGGAGGCGGCGGCCCGGGGACTCGCGGTGCATCAGATGATCGGGATTCTGCCCGATAAGGCGCGGGAGCTGTACAAGATTCCCGACGGCTGGGAGGCGCTGACCGGGTTGGCGATCGGTACTCTAGGAGATTCGAATCGCCTGCCGGATAAACTGAAGGAGCGGGATTTGGCCGCGCGCGCTCGAAAGCCCTTGAAGGAGTTTGTCTTCAGCGGCGGCTGGGGAAATTCAGCGGGGTGGATCGAATGAGGTGTGAGATGACTCAGAAGAATTTTATCCGGGTGGCGGGTGGAGTTTTCCTGGCAGTGGCCCTTCTGCACGGGGCGCGTCTCATCTTCGGGTGGGAGGTGATGATCGCCGGCTGGCAGGTGCCCCGGTGGGTGAGCGGCGCGGGGCTAGCCCTCGCCGGGTGGCTGTCCTTCACCGCGTTCCGATCGAGATGAAGATCATCCGGGGATTGCTGACCGCCGACGAGCTTCGGCAGATGGCCGCCGGTCGATTTGGGAATATGGTGAAGGCAGTGGTGGATGTGGAGAGAGATCTCGTCGCGGTGGATGCCGAGCTTCATTCCGACCTGGAAGCGCTGTTGCTGGAGGGTGGATCGGTGCAGAAAAACCTCTGGGGAATCAACTTGTATCCGGATGCGCCGGGGGACGAATTTGTCGAGTTTGATTCGATGATCAACATGCGGCCGTCGCAGGGGAATAAAAGCCGCGGGGTGGAAAATGAGACGATCCGCGCGAAGATGATCGAGATTGTGGGAAAGAAGGTGAAACGTTGAGTGTCCAACATCGGGAGCTCGCGGCAGGGAGGTGGAGCCAGATGCCGTTTCTCGAGCAGATGGCAAACATTGGAAGCGAAGTGGAGCGGGCCCTGAATTGGAAAACCAAGAATAATCCGGCCTATTCCCTGCAGGCATCCGAGCGCGCCCTTGAGCTGATCGATCTGACGTTGGACAGCGTCAAGGGTTTGGCTCGTCTTCGGGAAGTTGCCCGTGCCAGGGAAGCCGTTGTGGATTACTTCTTCGGGACCAACCAGTTTAGGTCCACAGAGGCTTCCTGGAGGAAGTATTTCCATTGTTTCACCTGTGCCGCCCGAAAAGATTACTGATAACAATAGGGGGTCTGGTATATTATCACCAGAGGTTTTGCCAAACAGGATATTGCCTATGGATGCTGATAAGGTTAAAGTTGGTTTTGTTCAGATCAACGCCAGCCACTCCGGCCAGAACTATATACCGCTTTCAGCCGGCACGCTGCAGGCTTATGCCGAAAAAACAATCCCAAACCTGGAACGATATGAATTCATGCCCCCGATCTATAAACGGGTCGCGGTCGATGAGGCGGTCGCTCAGCTTTTAGGCGCCAGCATTGTGGGATTCAGCGTCTATGTTTGGAATTTCAACGTCTCCGTCGCGATCGCGAAAAAGCTCAAGGCTTTAAGCCCCGCGACCGTCATTGTTTTCGGCGGTCCTCATGTGCCTGACAGGTTTGAACGCAAGAAACCCGCGGTTCCTTTCAAAAAAGACGACGAGGCCGAATTAAAGCTTTACCTTGAACGGTTCCCTTTTCTTAGAGAGGACGGCGACAACGTATCCTATTTTCTAAGGAATGAGTCCCTGATTGAGGCGGACACAAGGCGTACCGAGAGTTTCATGCGGGCGCACCCTTTTATTGACATTGCTTGTCATGGGGAAGGTGAGCGCGTATTTCGCGCTCTTCTTGAGAATGTTTTTTCCGACCGTCAAAAGATCCCTTCCATCAGCTACATGGATGAAGCCGGAAAATTTGTTCAAACCCCTCGGATTCCGCGCATGGCTAATCTCGATCGGCTTGCTTCTCCCTATCTCGAGGGAACCTTTGATCTCCTGATGGCCAGAAACCCTGAAGAACAATGGATTGTTCTGTGGGAAACCAATCGCGGCTGTCCTTTCACTTGCGCTTGGTGCGATTGGGGCTCAGCAACATCTGCCTCCGTCAATCGTTTTGATATGGAGCGTCTCTATAAGGAGATTGACTGGTTTGTTGACCATCGAATTGAATTCGTCTTTTGCGGCGACGCGAATTTCGGCATTTTAGAGCGGGATGTGGATATCGCCAATCGCCTTGTGGATGCCAAGAAAAGATCCGGTTATCCGCAGCGCTTCGCCATGCAGTCGACAAAAAACCTGAAAGAGCGGTCCTTTGATCTTCAGAAAATGCTTACCGATGCCGGCATGAACAATGGCGTTGTGGTGGCTATGCAGTCAATGAATCCGCCGACGCTTGAAGCCGTCGGCAGAAAAAACATCAGCCTCGACGGCTACAAAGAGAATATGACTCGATTTGTAAGAGCCGACATCGAAACCTTGACCGATCTTATCATTGCCCAACCCCTTGAGACCTATGAGACCTGGGTCAGGGGCGTAGACGAACTGTTAAATCTCGGCCAGCATAACCGCATTAACTTTAATACCCTTTCCGTTTTGCCCAATACGCCGTTTGCCGACCCGCGTTATCTTGAAAAATACAGCATTCAAACGGTGACCTGCGCAAGCGTCAACAGCCACGGCAGCCTGCCCAAAGGCAGTGAAATCACCGAAAGCCAGGATTATGTTATTGCGACCAGCACCTGCTCAAGAGAAGATTGGGTGCGGATGCGGGCTTTTTCCTGGATGGTGGCGCTGCTTCATTACAATAAGCTCCTTCAAATTCCCATCATCATTCTTCGTCACGCCGCGCACCTTTCTTACGGGGAAATACTGGAGTTCTTCGCTGGGGCGAAATTCAATGATTTAAAAGCCGGCGCCTTCCCGCTTTTGACCGGGATAAAAGAATTCTTCTTCGCCAAGGCGCGGGGCATTCAAAACGGCGAATCGGAATACTGTCATGCTCCGGAGTGGCTGGACATTTACTGGTACGGCGAGGAGCACGCGTTCATCAAGATTTGCAGGGAAGGCAAGCTCGGGGTCTTTTACGCCGAGGCTGAAGAAGCCCTGAAATTGCTGCTTCGTTCCAAAGAAAGAAATCTCGATTCCGTCATTCTTTCGGATGCTCTCCGGCTGAATCGGGCTCTCATCAAATTGCCTTTTCAGCCTGACGATCTGGAAATTCAGCTTGATTACAACCTCTTTGAGTCTTGGCGGAACGTTGTTCTCGGAAACCAGATTTCCTTGGAAAGAAAGCCGCATAAATTGAAAATTAAAAGGAGCGGGGAATGCTATGACTCCTGGGAGGAGTGGCTTCGGAAACTGGTTTGGTACAGCTATAGAAATGGCGCTTATCTTTACGATGAAATTTCAACTCAGACAGAGCCCGATATTGCCGTGCTGGGAAAGAATTATGGTTTCCGGTAGCGGTGGCGCCGGAAACCGTCCTGCCGGTGCAGGTCGTGCCGCGGATGCTGCTGCGGGGCGGGGCTTTTAGGCACCGAGGAGAAGCGCTCCGGGGGCAGGCCGGGGTGCTGAGCCAGCGGGATCGAAGTCCGGATGATCTTTTCAATGCTCTGCACGTCTTTTCCCTGATCGGGCGTCGCGAAAGTGATCGCGTGGCCTTCGCGCCCGGCCCGGCCGGTGCGCCCGATCCGGTGGACGTAGACCTCCGGGTCGTCGGGCAGATCGTAATTCACCACCAGCTCGATCCCGGTCACGTCGATGCCCCGCGCCGCGATGTCGGTGGCGACCAGGATCCGGTATTTCCCCGACTTAAAGCCGGCCAGCGCTTCCTTCCTCTGACTCAGACTCCGATTGGAGTGGATCTCGGCTGCGGGGTGGCCCGTCGTCTTCAGCCGGCGCGTCACCTTCTGTGCCCCTCTCTTCGTCCGCACGAACAGCAGCACCGAGGCGGTGTACCGGGTGAGGATCTCCCCCAGGAGCCGCTCCTTCCGGTCCTTGCTCACGACGAACAGCTCCTGCGAGACCCGCTCGGCCGCGGTCCCGGTCGGCGCGATCTCGGTGCGCACCGGCATCTGCATGTAGGCGGCCGCGATTTTCACGATGCTGGCCGGTATCGTCGCCGAGAAAAGCATCGTCTGCCGGTCCTTCGGGATCAGCCGGAGGATCCGCTCGATCTGCGGCGCGAAGCCCATGTCCAGCATCCGGTCGGCCTCATCCAGCACCAGGATGCAGACGTCGTCGAGCCGCACCTGGCGCTGTTCGATGTGGTCCAGCAGGCGGCCCGGGGTGGCGATCAGGATCCGGGGCCCGTTCCTCAGCGCCTGGACCTGGCGGTGCATCGGCTCCCCGCCGATGATCACCGCGCTCCTCATCCGGAACGTGGGGGCGAGTTTCCCGAGGGCCTCGTTGATCTGAAGCGCCAGCTCCCGCGTGGGGGCCAGCACCAGCCCTTTGCCTTTCTTCTGGGCGAGGCGCTGGATCATCGGGATGCCGAACGCCAGTGTCTTGCCGGTGCCGGTCTGCGCGATCCCGATGATGTCCTTCCCCTCGATCGCGATCGGAATCGCTTTATGCTGGATCGGAGTGGGGACGGTGAACTTCAGCGCGTCAAGCACCTGGAGGAGCCCCGGTGCTAGCCCAAGCCCGTAGAAGCTGCCCTGTGCAGTTGCCATTCCCCCATCATACCTTAATTAACCTATTTTTCCTGGGAGTATAATGGTCCCATCATACTCTTTTGTGACGCTGTGGAAGCTGAAGGGACCTCTGGAAAAGGTGTGGGAAGCCATTTACCATTCCGAGCGGTGGCCGGCCTGGTGGAAAGGGGTGGAGTCTGTGGAGGAGATCCGGGCGGCCGCGGGCCTCGATGGGGTAGGATCGGTGAGGCGGTTCACCTGGAAGAGCCGGCTGCCGTATCGGCTGACCTTCGATGTGACGGTTGCCCGCGTGGAGCCGATGGCTCTCATTGAGTCGATCGCGGAAGGGGAGCTCGCGGGGACCGGCCGTTGGACGTTTTCCCGGGACGGAGACGGTGTTCTCGCCCGGTATGATTGGAACGTGCGCACCTCGAAGCCCTGGATGAATCTTCTGGCCCCGGTCGCGCGGCCCGTTTTCCGCTGGAACCACGACGTCATCATGAATTGGGGCCTTCAGGGGATTGACCGTCTGCTGGCGGTGTGATACCCTATGTATGGCACATGATGCCATACAGGAGGATGAATAGGCGATGAAAATCACCACCTACATTGACGAGCAGCTTCTCAAGCGCGCGCTGAGGGCGTCGCGGGCGAGGACGAAACGGGAAGTTTTGGAGAGCGGCCTGCGGACCCTGCTGGCTGAGATTCAGCGCAATACCTTTATCCGGGAGTTCGACCACCTCCGTCTGCGCCTTTCTCCGGAGGAACTCGCAGAGTCCCGCCGGTAGGGAATGGCGCTGGTCCTGATCGACACCTCGGCATGGATCTTTAACTTCCCGCCCAGGACGATCCAGGCAGTCCGGGAGAGGGTCGCGGATTTGCTTCAGCGGGATCTGGCCGCGGTTACCTCTCCCATCCTCTTTGAGCTTTTACAGGGGGCTCGATCCGGCGATCAGTTCAGGCAGATGCATCAGCATCTTTCCAGCCTGCATCAATTTCCTGTCACGGAAGCGGATTGGCTGAAGGCCGCTCAATGGGCTCACCGGCTCCGGTCGCGTGGAGTTACAGCTAAGACGGTGGATTTCCTTATCGCCTACAAGGCGATGCGTCACAAGTTGACCTTGCTCCATGCCGACGGCGATTTCGACCGTCTGGCTCGCGTTGTTCCGTTGAAGGTGGAAAGTTTTGTCCGACGGGTTCGCTCTGGCATCTAATTCTCCGCGGGCGGCTATGGAAAGTTTTTTTAGCTTTCTTCCGGGAGGAAATTATCCTAGAATAGACCTAACCCATGAGTCACTTCAATGGCTGACCGGCTGAAGGTCTGGTTAACAAGCCCTACCCATAGCGAGGTTGTTCGGCTTCTCGTGGCTCCCTTGGGGATTGGGTACCTCGCCTCCGCGCTTCAGGAAAAACTGGGGGATCGGGTGGAGATCAAGCTTTTCGTTTATCCCGACGAGATTATCTCGGCGCTGAAGCGGGAGCGCCCGGACCTGATTGGCTTCTCCAATTACATCTGGAATCATAAGCTCTCCTTGTTCCTCGCCCGCTACACCAAGAAGCTTCATCCTCAGACGGTGACCGTCATGGGAGGGCCTCATGCCAGGGTTGAGCAGGAGGGCCTTCGGGATTTCCTGCTCAATCGTCCTTATCTGGATGTGTACGTGCCGTTTGAAGGGGAGACGCCGATCTGCCTGCTTGCCGAAAAATTGGTTGAGGCGGGGGGCTCTCTGGAAAAATTGGGGCATGTGCCCGGCTGTTACATTAATACGCCCGATTACCAATACGAGCGCCTGCAGGGACGCTACACCATTAACGAGTACGGGTCCCCTTACTTAAAGGGGATATTGGACCCCTTCCTGATGAATGAACAGGTCTTCCCTCTGGTGGAATCGAACCGGGGATGCCCATACGAATGCACCTTTTGCGCTTGGGGAGCGGCGGTCGGCAGCAAGGTGATCCAGAAGAATTCGGATGTCTTGTATGAGGAAACGGAGTACATCGCGCGGAAAAGCTTGAAGGATGTCTGGTATTTCACGGACGCGAATTTCGGGATCTTTAAAGACGATGTCAACTTTGCGACTCATCTGAAGAAGCTCAAGGAGACGTACGGGCACCCGAAGAAGATCTGTTTCCATACCGCGAAGAATAACGCCGAGCGGGTGCTGGAAGTCTCCAAGATTCTGAAGGATATGTCCCCGATCAATATCGCCCTGCAGAGCACCGACCCCGAAGTCCTCAAGCAGATCAAAAGGACGAATTTGAAGACGAACGATGTGCGTCATTTTGTGAGCGTGCACCACGAGGAGGGCAGGCAGGTCGACACGGACCTGTTGCTGCCCAGCAGCGGGGAAACGCTGGAAAGCCACGTCAATTCGCTCAAGACCTCCGTTGATATCGGGTTTGATTTTATCAATGTCAATGTCCTTCGCCTGCTTCCGGGGACGGAGATGGAAACGGACGAGAGCCGGAAAGAGTACGGGGTCCGCTCGAAGTGGCGGCCGCTGGACATCGGGTGGGGGAATTACGACGGGGAGTTTGTCTTTGAGGTGGATGAAACCATTGTCGAAACGAGCGCCATGAAAGAGGAAGAGGTCTATTCGCTGAAGAAGCTGCACTTCCTCCTGTACCTGCTGTGGAATTACCAGTTCGGAACCCCTCTTTTAAAACTCGGCCTGAAGCTCGGCGTTAATCCGCTGGATGCGATGCGGGTTCTGGAGCGGGATGAATTGCTGGCGGCCAAGATCTTGAACCCCCTGTACGAGGATTTCAAGGCGGAGTTCTTTGAGTCCGAGGAGGAGCTGATCCGGCACCACTCGGAATCTTTCCGGCAGGCCAAGAACGGCACGCCGAATTTCCAGAAGCTCACGATGAAGTACGTGGCCCGGTGTATCCACGGGCGTGAACTGATTCATGGGATGATCGAAAAGACCCGATTGGCCATCGAAGAGAAAACCCACGCGCCGGCGGAGTTGTTGAGAGTGGCGAAGCAGTTGACACTGGACAGATTGCGCCTGGGCATCCTGGAGGATCCGCTGACCAAAACAGTCCGGTACGAGCTGGGCGAAGCAGATTTCAACACTCTGGGAGAGAACGGAATTATTCCCAAGAGCACGGCCTATGATCACGGCGGTTTCAGTCTGACCTACCGGTTCCCGGCGGAAGATCTTGAGATTATCAAAAAGATATTCAAGCAGCTAAATTATGGAAGCAGGCCCACCGAGGCTTTGTATGCCATGCTCACGGGTCTTGATGTCGGGACCTTCTTCACCTATCAGGCAGGTAACGGCGCGTCCCTCCCTAGATAACCGATAACGCCCAAGGAGAGTTTAGCGAGATGTCGCAGAAGCATCCGAGGCACCATTTTCACTCTGCGTGGAAGAGGGCCGTTGCCTCCCTCATTTTGGTCGGCAGCGTTCTGGCGGTGGGAACCGTCGGGTTTCATTTCTTAGAGGGATATTCCTATTTGGACGCGTTTTATTTCATCAGCATGATCGCCACCGGCCAAGGGCCCAGCCAGGTTCCCGGCACCGGGACCGGGAAGATGTTCGCTTCTGTGATGGCGTTTGTGTCGGTCGGGACAGTAGTCGCCTCATTGGGATTTTTATTCGGTCCGTTCTTCGGATTCCTCTGGCGAATTGGCCACGAGCGGTGGGAAGAGGAAATCCATTCCTTAAAAGGAGATCCGAAAAAGTAAGGTTTTTGGTATATTATAGTGAGGCAAGAAGCAGTTTGGGGTTGTGGAGTTGGTTGAGGTAAACAAAAAGGAGGAAACATGGCGTTTCAACAAGGTGGTGGTGGATACGGCGGCGGCGGCGGGTTCGGCGGGGGATCCCGTGAGATGCACAAAGCGACCTGCGGCGACTGTCAGAAGGAATGCGAAGTTCCGTTCAAGCCCAGCGGGGACCGGCCCGTTTACTGCAAGGAGTGCTTCTCGAAGCGGAAGGCCGGCGGCCGCTAGTCCCCTCGGTTTCAAAATCATAGACAGATTGGCGCCGGAGGTTCATCGGCTTTTTACCTTCTTTAGGTAAGTTGGATAGGAGCATAAAAAGGGTTAATGGAGCAGGTGAACCCTGAAGTATTTGAGGTGACGGTCGGGAAGATCCTGGATTTCGGCAACGAGACCCGGAATTTCCAGCTTCTTTTGAAGCCGGGCAAGAGGATCGATTTTATTCCGGGCCAGTTCGTCGCGGTCTTGTGCCCCAAGGAGGAGAAGGTGATCCGCCGGGCCTACTCGATCGCTTCCGCCCCCGAAGAGAAAGGTCATCTGGATCTGATCCTGAAGCTGGTGCAGGGCGGGCTGGTGACGAACTGGTTCTGGTCCTTTAAAAGCGGCGTTAAGATCCGGGTCCACGGGCCCTACGGGAAATTCATTCTGCCGGAGAGGATCGATTTTGAGATTGTCTTTGTCGCCGTCGGCACCGGGATCGCCCCGTTCCGCAGCATGATCCGCCACCTGCTGGGCGGCGGGTTCCAGGGGAAGATATCCCTCCTGTTCGGCAGCCGTTACGACGACATGATTCCTTATCAGGGAGAGTGGCTCGACCTGGCCAAGAAGCATCCGAATTTTATTTATATCCCGACGATCAGCCGGCCGGGCCCCGGATGGAAGGGGGAGGCCGGCTACGTCCAGACGAAGATCGAAAAATTCTTTCCCAGCCCGGAGGGGAAACGGATCTACATCTGCGGGCTGAATGAAATGATCCAGGCGGTCCAGGAGACTTGCCTGAGGCTGGGATTCCGGAGGGATCAGATCGCCTACGAGAAGTACGATTAATACAAACGTGGTAACTCGTGTGATTCGATCGGTGAAGCCACGGGTGGCGTGGAGCGGTCCGTTCCCGGCATCACAGAGTCTCCGGCTCGGGGATGGGATTCTCAGACCCGCTCGACGTCCCCAGCGAGGCCGTCTCGCTAAACGTCGGCCCTCGCTCTCTCCGCCGAAATCAAGCTCACCGGCGGAGAACCGTGCCCGCTCGGGCCTCCGATTGTCTTCGAACCCCACCCCCGAGCCGGAGCTCCATCGCATGAGACCTTCGGGGTGGCAGGGGGCAGGCCAGATTCCGCCAGCAGGGCCGACCCTTGAGGCCGAGCCCTGTCGAATGGAAACCCAGGATGAAATGAACAACTTTCCATGGAGAGTCCTGTTGAGTTGGGCCATGTCTCGATGCTCTGACATGGTTACTGTGAACCATCCATCCGAACAAGGCCCGATGCCGGAGCTGGCCTGCTCCCTGACAGGACCCCGAAAGAAATAGGGTGAGAAGCCCTCCCACGAGACGGGGGCCTCTCGTAGTTCCATGGGATGCGGGGCTGCCCCACGACAGGCCCCGTGGCTGGCCCAGGAGGCCACATGATTGAGCGCGTTTGTGTTAGGCGGGAGCGGCGAGGCAGCGCTTCACGATGCCCCGGAAAGAGGATTTAAGAAGGGCCCGCTCGATCGGACCCATCAGCCAGCGGGGAATGAAAAAGGTCGGCTCGATCGTCGTTTCGTGAGTGATCCTCGTCCCCTTTTCCGCAGGTTCCAGGCGCCAGCTTCCCTGGTCGATGAGGAAATCCCCCGCCACCGCCTCAAAATAAATCGTGTGGGGAGGATCTTCCCGGACCTCAAAGATCACTTCGCTGAAGTGGTGATAGAACGGCAGGCGGATCCCTCCTTTCTGATAAAGCAGAAGATAATCCCGTTCCCGGCGGATGACCCTGGATTTCTCGAGGGGAGGGACGAATTCCGAGAGAGAATCGTAGTCGGTCAGGACCGACCAGACCCGCTCTTGGGGCGCGGGGAGGGTGATTTCCGCGACGATGTGGGCCCGGTGAGGAGCCAACCAGTCGATCCGGACCGTCAGGGGGTAGGGGCCGATGTCGGTGACGTACGGTAACGCGAGGAGGAAAAAGAGGGCAGGGAACTTCTTGATTAGGCGATCTCGTTCCAGGCGTTCCGGACGTCCCGGAGAAGGTCCTCGGGGGAACCGGTTTTTCCGATCACGGCGAACTTCCCATCGATCCGATAGCCGTGTTTGGTGAAGGCGAGCAGTTCCAGACTGTATTTGGTGAATGACTTGTCGGGGGCCAAGGCCGTCAGGAAGATCACCGGGATCGCCTGGGTCACCGGGTTCTGCTTTAAGACCTGGTAGGTTTTGATCCCGTCCTGCCCCGGCATCATGATGTCGAGCAGGATGACATCCGGCTTCTCTTTAGCGGCAAGGGCGACCCCGGACTCGCCGCCGTCGGCCTCCACCACCTGCAGCCGGTGGGCGGATAATTGCCTGCTGATGATCAATCTTTGATCCGGGTTGTCCTCGATCAAAAGGATCTTGTGCAGTTCCTTCACAGGCGCGTCCCTCCCACGGACAACCTTACCTGATTTCCGAATCCCTTGTCAAGACCGAACATCCAACGTGTGATGAAATCATGGCGTTAGACCGTTAACGGTGGCCTCCGCCGCCCGGTCCGCCCCCGCCTCCTCCGCCATGTCCGTTACCGCCCATGCCGCCGCCACCTTGTCCACCTGAACTTCCGCTCGGCATTCCATGGCCGTCACTGAAGTTTCCCCCTTGGGGAGCGGACATCATCCCGGCCGAAGAACCTTTTGTTTGACCGGCTCCTCCTGAAAATCCTCCCGCCGGCATCAAGGAAGTAGGGGCACTCCCACCCTTGAATCCCTGGGAGGAGTTACCGCCCATGGATCCTTGGGAGGAGTTGCCACCTTGGAATCCCTGGGGAGAGTTACCACCCATGGATCCTTGAGAGGAGCTGCCGCCCTGGAATCCCTGAGAAGAGTTACTACCCATGGATCCTTGGGAGGAGTTACTTCTTCCTTGGAATCCTTGGGCGGAGCTTGGGAGGAGTTGCCACCTTGGAATCCCTGGGGAGAGTTACCACCCATGGATCCTTGAGAGGAGCTGCCGCCCTGGAATCCCTGGGGAGAGTTACCACCCATGGATCCTTGGGAGGAGTTGCCGCCCTGGAATCCCTGGGGAGAGTTACCACCCATGGATGCTTGAGAGGAGTTGGCTCCTTGAAATCCTGAAGGGGAGCCGCTCCGTGGGCTGCTCGAGTTCCCGCTTTCTTCCTCCGACCATCCGACCGACCTCCATCCTAAAGCGGTAATGCAAATGATTGCCCCGATGAACCATCGAAGTAATATTCGTCTCATTTTTCCCCTCCCCTTGGAATGATTGGGTGCTAGAGAAAGTATACTCTACCGAAACCTTTTTTGGAGAGGGTGAGAGTGGTAGAATCATAGGTGCTGTTTTGGCATTAGGTAAAACACAACAGGAGATTCTATGAATAGGCCCCCTCCGTAAGTTGTTGACGATCAGACCGAGTTGCCCGATCGTTTGTGTTGGAGAGACACAACCAACCATACGAAAGGGGGCTTGGTTATGGTGTACATCGGGATGGACGTCAGCAGCAA
>JACQCH010000018.1 GCA_016201735.1 Candidatus Omnitrophota bacterium | reverse complement strand
TGATTCTCTGGGTGATCCGAGTGGCTCAGTCGGGAATCTCCACAGAGATCCTGCTGTCTACCTTGTACGGGCATCCCAAACTCCAGGTTGCAGAAAGCGGATAATCTCATGGCCATCCATCAATTTGCATGAGTCGTGTAAGATCAACCTCCTCGACCTTCTGCAAGCTGTAATTTTGTGTGAACTTCTTGGTAAGATGACTTTCCTAGATCGTTGGATTTTTGGGGCCGATAGCTCAGCGGTCAGAGCAGGTCACTCATAATGACTTGGTCCCTGGTTCGAATCCAGGTCGGCCCAACTAAGAGCCGGTTTCAGAACCCGGTTTCGTCGCGAGAGGCACGAAGCGGTGGTGCAGGCCGAGGCGGAGCGACGACGGCGTATCCCAACGGGCGATACGCCGAGGAGCGACAACGACGGAATGCACCCCGCTTCGTGCCTCGCAGCAGAAACAAGGGTTTTGAAGCCGGCTCTAGATCCAGCTTCGCTCCTCGTTCAAAGCGCCCATCTCCAGGAAGGTTCGCAGGCGGCGGGAACGGGTGGGGTGCCGGAGCTTCCGGATCGCCTTGGCCTCGATCTGGCGGACCCTCTCGCGGGTCACATTGAAGATAGAACCCACCTCTTCCAAGGTCCGAGGATAGCCGTCCCCAATCCCGAAACGAAGCCGCAAGACCTGGGCCTCCCGATCCGTCAAGGTGTCCAGGACATCCTCCATCTGCTCTTTCAGCATGGCGTAAGCGGTGGCATTCGCCGGAGAGACGGCCCGCTTATCCTCGATGAAGTCTCCGAAATGAGTGTCCCCGTCGTCCCCGATCGGGGTCTGCAGGGAAATGGGCTCCTGCGCGATCTTTAAGATCCCGCGGACCTTATCCACCCCCATCCGCATCTCGTGGCCGATCTCTTCGGGGGTCGGCTCCTTGCCGTTCTCCTGGACCAGCTGCCGCGAAACACGGATCAGCTTGTTGATCGTCTCGGTCATGTGGACCGGAATCCGGATGGTGCGGGCCTGGTCGGCGATGGCCCGGGTGATCGCCTGCCGGATCCACCAGGTAGCATAGGTGGAGAACTTGTAGCCCCGCTCATACTCAAATTTATCCACCGCCTTCATCAGGCCGATGTTCCCTTCCTGAATCAGATCCAAGAAGGAAAGCCCCCGGTTGGTGTATTTCTTCGCGATGGAAACCACCAAGCGCAGGTTCGCCTCTACCAAAGCCCGCTTGGCCTTGGTGTAGATCACTTCCTTCTTCTTCAAATTCGCCAGCAGTTCCTCGCATTCTCGATAGGGCTGCCCCAGAAACCGCTGCTTGACCAGCATCTCCTTATTGAGAGTCTGAAGTCGGCTCTTCCACTTGGAAGGCCGCTGAGCTTTCATCCGGGCCATCTCTCTCTTCAAGCGGGTGACCTCCGCGAAGGTGGCCTTCCATCTCTTGACGATTTCCTCGACCACGGGACTGGTCAGCCGCATCGCCAGCATGTGCTGGGCCCTCTTGGCTTCAGAACGGGTGGAACGGATCTTGACGGCCAGGCGGGTGAGCTTCGGCAGGAGCCGCTCTTTGCGCCGGAAGTCCTCCGTCACATACTCTTCCGGATTGGAATCCTTCTCCTCGATCCTCCCCACCAACTCCAGGATCTCCCGCCGGACCAGTGCCGCAGAGAAAGCGATCTCCCGGTAGTGGATCTCCGCCTCTTTGATCTCTTTGGCAAGCCGCAATTCCTCTTCCCGGGACAAGAGGGAGATCCGCCCCATCTGCCGCAGGTACATGCGAACCGGGTCGTCCACCGGGGCGGTCCGGCTTACTTCTACCTCCTCCTCGACCTTTTCCTCCTGCGGTTCCTCGGCAGACTCCTGCTCTTTCTCTTCTTCCTTCTCCTCCTTCTCTTCCTTAGAAGCGCCTTCCTTGGTGGACTCCTCCGAGTCGACGATTTCAATGTTCTCATTCCCGAGGATCGTCAGGATCTCATCGATCTCCTCGGAAGAAGTCACCTCCTCCGGAAGAAGGTTGTTCACCTCCTCGTAGGTCAAGCGCCCCTTCTCTTTGCCGAGGGCAATCAGTTTTTTCAGTTCATCCAATCTTCGCATTCCACCCTGTCCCTTTCCTTTCGGTTCGTTCTTGTTCACGATTCGACGTATTCCGTGGCGTCCGCTTTGACCAAGCGGCTGTACTCCAAGATCAACCGGGCCGCCGCGGAATCATCCCGCGCCGCCTCCGCCTGGCGGATGGATGCCTGGAGGTTCTCCAACGAGTTCCGGCGTCTCTGGTTCTGAATCCGCAGGAGAACTTCCTCCAAGGCCCGCTGTTTGTCTTCCACTGTGTCCGCCCAGGCAAGCCACCGGATCATGCGGCTCTCCCATTCTCCGGAAGACTCGCGGGGCAAGCTGTTGAGAATCCCCTGATGATCGCTCGGAAGATTCCCCTCTTCATAACGCTTGATCATCCAGGCGACCAACTGCTGGACCTGAGGATCTTGAAAAAGCTCGCTCTTTAAACGCCCCGTCAGCTGGGCAACCCGACGAGGGTCTTCCAGCAGCAGACCGACCATCAACTCTTCAGCCGTCATAACGACCTCGGCCTGCGCACCGGCCACCGCCGCCGGCTTCCAGGAAGAATTGGGCTTGATCCGATTCATCTCCGTCCACAGCAGCGATTCCTCCACCTCCAGCAGGCCGCTTAACCGCTTGACGTATTCCCCCCGCTGGATCGTATTCGGAACCCGCTTGATCGTCGGGAGCATCTCCTCGCAGATCCGGACGCGGCCTTCACTCTCTCTCGGATCAAACCGGCGCTTCAAGAGCCCCAGCTTGTAGTCAAAGAGGTCCTGGGATTTCTGGATCGCCTCGATCATCGCCTGAACTCCCTTGGCCTTGATCAAGGAGTCAGGATCGAACCCGCTGGGCAGATCCGCCACCTTGACCCGCATCTCCGCCTCGAGGAACAGGTCCAGGCCCCGCAGGGTGGCCATCTGCCCCGCGTAATCTCCATCGTAAACCATCACCACGTGGCGCGTCATCTTGCGGATCAGCTGCACCTGGGACTCGGTGAGGTTCGTCCCCATCGATGCCACCACATTTCGGATCCCATGCTGGTGGAGGGTCACCAAATCCATGTAGCCCTCCACCACCATGCAGAAATCCTGCTCCCGAATTTGACCCGCCGCCAGGTGAAGCCCGTAAAGAACCCGCCCCTTGGTGTACAGAGGCGTCTCCGGCGAATTCATGTATTTGGGGCCTGCCTCATCGTGCAGGACCCGGCCGCCGAAAGCGATCACCCTGCCCCGGCTGTCCCCGATCGGAAAGATCACCCGATCCCGAAACCGGTCGTAAAACCCGGCTCCTTTTCCTTCGCGGGGAACCACCAGCCCCGCCCGTTCGAGGTGCTCGGGCGTCAATCCTTCTTCCTGCGCCCGCGTCAGGAATCCATCCCAGCGATTAGGAGCATACCCGATGGAGAAGGTTTCCCATGTCGCCCTCTCGAGCCCCCTTTTCGCCAAGTAGGCGCGGGCCGGCTCCGCCTCCGGAGCCGTCAGCAGCAAATCGCTGTAATAACGGGCCGCCACCTCGTGGGCCCGGTACAGCTCCGGATGCACCGAAGAGGAACGGCCGCCGCCCGATGAGGGGAGAGAGACCCCCGCCTTTTCGGCCAGCAGGCGAACCGCCTCCATGAACTCCATCTGCTCATGCTTCATGACGAAGGAGATCAGATCCCCTCCCGCGTGGCAGCCGAAACAGATGTAGATCTGTTTCTGCGTATAGATGATGAAGGAAGGGGTCTTCTCCGGATGAAACGGACAGAGGGCCTTGAAGTTCCGCCCCACCTTCTTCAAGGGAACGTACCCGCCGATCACCTCGACGATATCAAGACGTTCCTGAATCTCCTGAAGTGTCCGTTCAGGAATCACCCCGCCCCTCCGGAGTTCCGGTTCCATCCCTGCAGGGATGGAACCGCTGTGCCGAAGGCACAGATGCCCTCGGCTCTTTCCCGAAATCTTAAAGAATTCACCCCCTCTGCCGAGGGCATACTCCGGAGGGGCGGGGTCACGGCGTATGCCCCCGAAAGATTCCCATCAGACGCGAGGCCAGTGGAGTCAACGCGTCGTAGACCACCGGCGCCACCCTGGAAATCAGATGGCCGCTGAAGGAATGTTCCTGAATCGACGCGTTCAAAGAAGCCGACGGGAGCTGCTGGCAGACGACCAGGATCACGCTCGTGATCAGGACCCCCCTCAAAAACCCCACGAACAATCCTCCCGCTTTATTCAATTTCTGCTGAAAGGAGACCTGAACAAACCGCTCCAGAAACTTACCCACCAAGATGCATCCAAAACTAACCGCCCCTAAGAGGACCGCCATCGCCAAAGCCGCCGCCCACTCAATCCCCAGGAACGTCCGCTGGGCCAGCCAATCCCCCAACTCCTGATAATATCGAAAGCTCACAAAGAACCCCGCCAGCAGACTTCCCAGCTTCACCAGTTCCATCCAAAGCCCAAGCTGGAAACCGATGTAACCCATTCTAAACAAAAGGATTATGGAGAGAACGTCGACCCAGTTAAATCGATTGATAGGAGTTCACCGCTAATTTTTTGTGGGAACGCTTTCAAAGGAAGTATACCTGATCTTTGCTCAAACTGTCAAGGTGAGGTCAAAAAAATCTTCAGCCGGTCGGCTGGGAAAGTCGGGTCTTGAATTTTAATCCTTTCAAGAAGCTCAAGGAGGCGCTGACGCAAGGCCGGATCCCGGGCCCCTTTAAGCCAGGTGGAGTAAAGATCCAGGAATTCATCCTGCATCTTCGAAAGGGGAAGCCTTTTCTCAAGGGAGGCCAGCTCCTCCGAGGTGATTCGATGCCCGACAAAATGCATGTAATCCTGCCGGGCCCCGGCCAGAATCGCCAGGTACCGTTCCGTCCATTCGGCCAGTTTCGTCTGAATCTCTCCCACCGCCGTGGTCTTGCCGTAGATCTTTCTCTGATACCCGGAAGCGGAAGAATAATACCGCTTCATCCGGACCAATTGTCCCTTCGGCTGCTGTTCAAATTTCCGGAAGAGCCCCACGGAAATTAGGAGGTCATCGGCATTCACCTTGTAAATCCAATACGCCTGATATCGATCCTCCGTGCGGGCGACCGCCTGGAAGATATCGATGTCATACGCGGAAAGGACTTCGGAGATTGCATGAAGATACTGGGGGTCGATGTAGGAAACGAGCAACCCGGCCAAATAGGCATTGACATCCTCATCGTACAATTCCCGGTTGGTCTCCAGATGCAGTTTAAGCCGGGTCTTCAACAGGATCTCCATGATCGCTCCGAAAGTGGCCTCCGGGTGCGAACCGGGAATTTGATAGTAAGGAGTATCCAGGTCAAATGACATCGCCTTCAGACGAACCGGCTCCTCAACTTTTTCGGATGGGTTCGACGGATCCCCTCCGACGGCTGCCCGGAAGGAGCCCACGGCACAATCGCCGCCCCCGGCTTTTCGACCGACAACCCCTTCAACGAACCCACCTCACCCGCCGATGGGACCACTCTCCAGCAGCACATCCAAAGCACCCCCAATGTCACGCCCAATCCCAACATCACCCAGGGAAGCAACCGACCTTTCAGCGATGACGAACGGACCTGATGCCTTGGAAACCGCCACGGGACCGTGGGATTCCAGGATCCTGCGGCGGGAACAGGGAAATTATCCCCGTACTCGAGGGGAATTCGACGCACGGTTCTCCTCCATCAGTTCGCCCGCAAGGCGCTTGGCCTCCGGCAGTCCGCCCGCCAGCTTCTTGACCAAATGCTCCTCCAGATCCTGCTCGGACCTTAACCCCTCCCCGCTTAAGCCGGCCTTGCGCAGCAGATCAATCAGGGCTGAGATGACCCGCGTCCGAGGGAATTTTACCCCCGTCGAAAAAAGGGCATCCTTGCCCAGCTTGTCCAGAAAATCCACCTGCTGGCGATCCAAGAAGGTAACGACCCGATGAACCTGCTTGCCCTGCTCCTTCATCTCATGACTTTTCATTTTAGAACGGACCTCCGTCCCTTTTCTTATCTCTGTCATTAGCCCCTAAAAGAAACGCCTGAAGGGGGCTTCCCACCATGACACCCTCAGGCGTCTCTTGCACCTTTGGCAGCCCAGCCGTCCCATGAGACAAGCGCCTTGTTTTCTCTCACAGGGCCTGTGGCTTTGCGCCCCACCGTTACCGGTGGTTAGCCTTTGTCAGTGGTGCCGACTCTCGATTGTCCCTTCCATAACAAAGGATGGCACACGGATGTGTCAAATGTCAAGGGTGCCACCGGAAAAATTTATAACTTCCCCATCAGGCACTCCGAGCTCATCCCTGGCCCTTCTTTCCCTCCCGAAGGAGGAAGGAGACGACGCTGACCGCAGCCACGGCCGCGGTCTCGCACCGAAGCACACCAGCACCGAGAGAGATCCGGTGGGCTCCGGCCCGCAGGGCCTGCCGGATCTCCTCCTCGGTAAAATCCCCTTCCGGCCCGATAAGAAGCAGTACCCTGTGCGGAGTTCTACCCGAGAGAAGAGATCCGAACGACTCATGGGGCCCTTGAAGAGTCGCAATCAGCGCCGCATCGTAGCTGCCTATGGAGCCCATCATCGTCTCCCAGGAGGTGGCCGGTTGGATCGCCGGCAGACGGCCAACCCCGGACTGCTTTCCGGCTTCGATCGAGATCTGGACCCAGCGGGCGTGGCTGCGGTTAGAGGAAACCGCACCACTTGTAAGCTCTGAGTCGTGGCTGCGGTTAGAGGAAACCGCAGAGCGGTCTGGAACCTTGACGACCCCCCGGGCCGTCAGGAGTGGGACGATCCGGTCCACCCCCAGTTGAGTCGCTTCATTGACAATCTGATCAAACTTTCCTTTCTTAGGAATCCCAACCGCCAGGGTAATCGTCCAGGGCGGCGAGGGAAGGGCGGAACGCTCCCCCAGCTTGATCCGGAGATCCTTCCGGGAGACCTCCTGGACTGTGGCGGCCGCCTCATGACCCTGCCCGTCGAAACAGACTAGGACCGACCCGGACTTGACTCGGAGAACGTGAAGAAGATGATGGGCTTGGGGGCCGTCAATACGGACGGACGGCTGATCCCAGGCCTCTGACGGCAGGTAGCAGCGAATCACGAGCATCAGAGCCAGCTCTTACTTCGACTCAGTGCCTGGGGACTGCGGCGCCGGAGGGGCCTCTGTCTTCCAGTTGACGAGGTTATCTCCTTCAAAGAAAAGATGTTTTGTCCTGGCGATATACTCGTGATCGATCGGCAGACCGGGCAGCCATCCGTGGTAGATCCATTCCTCCCGGACATTGCCCAATTCATCGATCCCATGCGGGATCATGCTGGATGGCTCTCCCCATGCTTCTCGGATCTCGGCCTTCTTTGTTCCCAGAGAGAACGGAGCCCCGGTCCCGAACGGATGGGTCAGTGCCTCTTGGATCGTCGGGGTCTTGACCTCGCTGCAGCCGGAAAGGAACAAACTTGAGGATGCTGCCGCCATTGCGACGAAGCAACTCCCTATCTTACGCACTCCATAACTCAGCGCCCGCCAGTGGATCCGGCAGGGTGAGCGATAATTGACCATGTTCCGGATATCGTTCAAGAATTCCTCCTTCTTGTTCAACAAGAATCGTAAGTTTCAACTTCTCCTCCCGCGAAACCCCTGTCAAATGAAGAGGGATGCCAATCTCCAGGATCTTTCCAGCCGCCGCCATGACCTGGAGATTAGAAATGGTGCGGCCTCCTTTAGCCGCAGCCAGGATTGGCCCGAGCGGCCCTTTTACAATACCCCGATTCAACGCAAACTTCACCTGAAAATGAGGGTCGTGGAGAGTCACTTCGACATTCAGCTCCCGCAATGATCCCGTCGGATCCAGCCGGAAATACAAACAAGAAGCATCCCACCCCCACCAAAACTTAGAGAAGACTGGTTTGGCCCGGGCCATGGCGGATCCGGTGTGAGTCAACTCCACCTCTCCCGCCTGGAGCCATTCAAAATAAGAACTGATCTCTCCATCCACGGCGGGCGTGATCAAGCCCCCCGGAGCCGTCACGGGGAAAGAAAAAGGCTTGAGCGGCTCCTCCAGAGAGGGAGGAGCTGTTTCTCCCGCCGTTCGGTAGGCGTTCTTTAAATAGGACCGAAAGATCACCTCAAAAATCGGATCTTGGGGAGAGCTGTGCTCGGGACCAAGCCACCAGAACCAGTCGCTCCCTTCTGCAACGGCGATCGCTTTGGATGCTTGTGGGCCGATCAGCCGCCTTACCTTGGCAAGTTCCTCCCAAGCCCGATTTTGAGGTTCGTGCCCGATCCAGGTAGAAAACTCTCCCCGAATCCAGGAGCCGGGACTTAGACCCTTCAGCTCATTTTGCGCCGGGTATTTTTCCAGGAACTCAGATGCCGTGACGCACCGGATCGACTCCTCTTGACTTAAGCCCTGATAGAGGGCCCTCAAGAACGGCTCCCCATCTTCCGGATAAAATTCCCAGGGATTCTCTCCATCCAGAGCCACCAGGACGAGGCCCGGAGCTTGGGATGGAATGGATCTCTCAATACCGCGCAGACGAGCGGTGAAATCATCCACTGCTTTCTGCGCGGGCCATCCGCTGTAGACGAAACCGATCAGATCGGAGAGCAGATGGTCCCGAAAGAGAAGGGTCAGGCTCCGATCCCCCAGCGGAACTCGGTAAGGCTGGTAAAGGGCAGCCCTCGACGGAAGATCGTGGGAAGAGGAGTCCAGCGATTTCCAGAGAAGCTCCTCATCGGTCGCCGCCCAGTGAAAGCCCGCCTTGGCTACCTCCGGCAAGACGGTTTGGCTTAAGGATCCCTCCGACGGCCAAAGGCCCTTCGGGGACCGACCAAACCAATTCGCGTACTGCTCCGCTGCGGCCTTTAAGTGCCAAGCCACGTCCTCCAGGAATTGAAATCGCTCGGCAGGCGGCAACATTCCTGGATTCGTCTGGCGAATCACGTCGGTGTCGGCCAATAACGGAAGGATCGGATGAGCCCAGGGAGATGTGCTTAACTCCACTTGACCCGACTCCTGAAGGGCCCGGTAAGCCGGAATGATCTTGGCCAACAGCTCCATCTGAAGCTTTAAGAGCTCCTCTTTCTCCCCTTCCGTAAAGGAAGAACCCTTGGCCGCAAGCTCGGCGACCCAGGGAAAATCCCTGCCCCACCGGGGATCCATCCAGACCAGGTTCGACCAGACCTGCAGATCTCTCAACTCCTGAGCGGAGAAAACCTGCTTCCTCTGGGCCTTGGCCATCAAGGTGTAATAGGGGGGATAGGGATGGATCATCCTTTCAGGAGATCCAAGAAAGCTGATCTGGAGCAGCTCGGCCACTTCGGACGGGGCCAGATCCTCAGCCGGCTTGCGGGAAAGAATTTGGTGCCGATCCTGAACCGGCTTGCCGGTCTGAACCCCCTGGCCGTACAACTGGACCTGCTCCAAAAGGCAGGGGGTTGTGTTGATCACCCCATGGATTCTTGGAAATTCCTTGAGAAGGTGGGCCATGTCCAGGTAATCCTTCGTCCCGTGGAGCCGGACCCAGGGAAGGAGAAATCCTTCTCCATCGGGATCCAGAGTCCAGGGCTGATGCATGTGCCAGAGGAAAATGACGAACAGCATGGGTCCTAGAAACACAAACCCCCGGGAGGGTCGCTCCCGGGGGCCGTGTCAGTCACAACGCGTCAGAACGACGCGAGGGATTAAGTTAAAACTTTACCGCTGCTGCAGTCCCAACCGTCCAGGCGGTGTCGTGGCCTGCGACGTTTGGATCCGCTTGCTTGTAGTACCGGCCCGGGAAGAACCAGCCGCCAAAGAGCGTCAGCTGGACATCCTCCGTGTAGTCGTACATCGCCTTGAAATCGATCTCATCGCCGGCGTAGGTGCTGCGTCCGGTGCGAGGCGCCCGAGCAAACTGGGCGTGTGTAAACCGACCCCACAACGTGACATCCTGCAACGGCTTGACGCTCGCATCGCCGTAGATCAGATGCCGGTTGGTGGCAGCCGAGGTGTCGTTGGTGTCAAACGTGGTGTACAGACCGCCAGCCTGGTCGTTCCCACCCAAGAAGTCCTGAATAAAGGTGGTGAACGATCCGCGATACATCAGATCCCAGGCGGTGAAGCTCCGGCCAAGGGCTTGCGCCTCGGTCAGAGACGTGCCGCTGGAAACCGGCTTTTGACCCGTGAAGAAAACCCAGCCCAGCCCAGTCACCGGCGTCCAGGGGACATGTGCCCAGGTATATCGGGCATCCACCGTCGCAGCCCAGGCATTCCGGGTTCGCTCTTCAACATTAACTGTACTCTTAACCTTGCCGAACTGATGCGCTCCTTCCGCGTTGATTCTCAGGTTCTCAATCGGCGAACCGGCCAACCGAAGTCCCGGAGTATACACATAGTTGCTCGTGAATGTCCGGTAGGTCTGATCGCTGACAACAACAGAAGCCCCCTCATCCAGCTTGGCGAAAAAGTACGGCTCCACCTCAGCATCCCACCGACCGACCTTGTAGTTGAACACAGCACCCCAAAGGTCCTGGTCATTGGAGGTGACGCCGGTTTCGTTGATCTTAGCGTACAGTGCTTCCACTGTGATCGGCGCGAAGTCGAAGATGGCTCGAACCGCATCGTAGGTGTTGTAGTCGCTGTATTGCTGTCCGATGGAGCCGTGAGGCGACCCTCCGGTCGACAAGGTGGAGAAGGTCCCATTGGGATCCGCCAACAGGCCTGGCCCAACGATGAACCCGGTGCCGTAACTTAGGTCCTGCCGACCGATCATCAGGGTCAGCGGAGAGTAAAGAAACTCCTTTAGGACCACATAAGCCGTATCAATGTTGATGCTGTTCGTATCGCGCCCAGCGGCATGCGCCTCGGCGTCCCAAACCCGCTGATTGAGCAGACGGACATGGGTTGAAACGTTGTCCGATAGATCCGCGTCAACCTTTACCCGGACGCTGCTCAGGAGAAAATTCGCTCCATCGTCATTGGTGACAACGGGAGCTGCCCCGCTTTGGTTGGGGTTGAGGTTCCCCTGCTTGTTCTTCAGGTCGAAGTTATCCTGAGAAATCCACTTCATGTTGATGTCGCCACTAACCTTGACGTTCTGAACCTCGGCGTACGCGGTCCCAACGAGGGCCACGGCAAACGCCAGAAGTCCCACGAGTATTCGGCTACCCATCGTGTTTTAACCCTCCCTTTAAATAATTGAATCATCAACCACCAGTCGGGGGAGCTAACGACTTCCCACATTCACCGTCGCTCTTGCTGGGTGTCCGCTGGATCGCTCCAGGCCCCCCATTACAACCCACTCCTCCATTGCCTTGTGTTGCGGAACGATCCTGAGGAGTTCCTAATTTGTAGGAGTCTATTATGTAACGCTAAAGTTGTCAAGGTATTTTTTTACCCGAGGCCCGCTCCACCAAGCGGCTGGCCTGAGCGTAAAGCCGCTCCACCTGCCGCGGCTTCAAGCCGGCCCCTAAGGCGATCTGTTTGGCCTGCTTCAGAGTCAGCAGGTCCTCCGGGGCATGCGCATCGGTATTTAGAACGATCGAGGCCCCGGTTTCCAGCGCAATCTGGGCCACGTGCCCATTGGTCAAGCTGTGCCCCCGCCGGGCCGACAGTTCCAGGGTAATCCCCCGCTTGGCCGCCAGGGCCGCCTCCTCCCGGGTGATCAGGCCCGGGTGAGCCAGGATGTCGATCTCCAGCTCCAACGCCTGCCGGTTGGTCCCACGGGCCACCGGCTCCACCAGCGTCTCTCCATGCACCACCACCAACTGGGCCCCCGCAGCCCGGGCGGCCGCTACGACCGATCCCAGATCCCGGGGCGGCACATGGGTCACCTCCACTCCCGGGACAATGACGAGAGAGGTATACTCATTCAGCCGCTCGCAAACCTGGACCAGCTGCGGTACCAGAATCTCCACGTTGGAGGCATCCACGTGATCGGTGATCGCCAGCGCCCGGTATCCCTTGGCCCTGGCCCGCTGAACCAGTTCCGATGGAATCAGTTCCCCATCGCTCAAGAAGGTGTGCATGTGAAGGTCAATCATGGCAAACAGTCTCCAGCATCACGCGTCATGTGTCAAGTGCGCCTGGGCCGATTCGAACGGCCGACCCTCTCCTTAGGAGTGAGATGCTCTATCCATCTGAGCTACAGGCGCAACGAATTCTTCAAATCTGTGCTCATGGCTGATCATATTGAAGGAGGGAAAATATCTCTACCCCGTAGGGCTTCAGCAGTTCCCGCCCCTTTAGGAAAGAGAGCTCCACGAGAAAAGCCAACCCAACAATCTTCCCCTTAAGCTCCTGGACCAGCTTCACGGCCGCCTCCGCGGTTCCACCCGTGGCCAACAGATCGTCCACGATCAGCACCCGGGCTCCGGGCTCAAAGGCATCGGTGTGAAGTTCTGAGGTGGCTGAGCCGTACTCTAAGGAATAGGAGGCCTTGATCTTATTCCATGGAAGCTTCCCGGCCTTTCGGACCGGAACCAATCCGCTCTTTAAGACAAAGGCCATCGCGGATCCCAAGATCAACCCTCGAGCCTCAATGGCAGCAATAGTTCCCACCCGGGAAGATTGGTAATGGCCGGCCAGCTGATCCACCATCGTCTGAAACGCGGCGGGATCTTTCCAGAGAGGGGTAAGATCCTTGAAGACAATCCCCGGCTTGGGGTAGCCCGGGATATCTCGAACGTAGGATTTCAGGTTGATACTCATGTTGCGGAGGAACGCTGCTCTTGGGTCGCTAAGAAAGCATGCAGCCGCTTCTCAGCGGAATTCTGGATCTGGCGGACCCGCTCCCGGGTAATCCCCAGCCGCTTGGCCGTTTCTCCCAAGGTATACGTCACTCCATCCACGAGGCCGTATCGAAATTTCAAGACCTGCTGTTCCCTCTCGGTCAGCCGGCCGAGCAGATCCTCGACCTGTTCCCGGGTGAGAAACTCCGCCAGCTCGTCTTTCGAAGATCCCCCTTGGGCCTGCTCCACCAGATCAATGAACTGGGAAGTCCCTTCTTCTCCTAATGGAGCGTCCAGACTGGCCGGCTGGAGGAGGATCTCCTCGATCTCCCGGATCTTCTTGACCGGAAGTTTCATGCCGTGGGCCATCTCAGCGGTGGAGGGCTTGCGCCCCAGCCGCTGGTTGAGCCGCTCGGTCACCTTCCGGTAACGGGAGATGATGTCCACCATGTAGACCGGGATCCGGATCGTTTTCCCCTGGTTGGCGATCGCCCTTAAGACGTACTGCTTGATCCACCAGGCCGCGTAGGTGGAGAACCGGAATCCTTTCCCGGGATTAAATTTGGTGACCGCCCGCATGAGCCCTAAGTTCCCTTCCTCAATCAGGTCTGAGATCGGCATGCCGAGGTAGCTGTACCGCTTGGCGATGCTGATCACGAGCCGCAAGTTCGCCCGGATCATCTTCCGGCGGGCTTCGGCATCTCCCTTTTTGATCCGCCGGGCCAGCGCAACTTCCTCCTGCGGGGTGAGAAGAGGAATATCCTTGATGTCTTTTAAGTACAGCTTCAAAGCGTCAGGCATCTTTCTCCTTCAGCGCCGCCTGCGCGGCGGCCAACCGGGCGATCGGCACCCGGAAAGGGGAACAGCTCACGTAATCCAGCCCCAACCGGTGACAGAATTCAATGCTGGATGGATCTCCTCCATGTTCACCGCAGATCCCCACCTTAATATGGGGGCGAACCCGGCGGCTGGCCTGGATCGCCATCTCCATCAGCTTGCCCACCCCGGTCTGGTCGATGGAGGCAAAGGGGTTCACCCGGAGGATCTCATGCTCCAGATAGGCCGGCAAAAAAGAGCCGCTGTCGTCCCGGCTCATCCCCAGAACCATCTGGGTCAGATCATTGGTCCCGAAGCTGAAAAACTCCGCGTCAGCGGCAATCCGATCGGCCACAAGAGCGGCGCGGGGGATTTCAATCATCGTGCCCACCATGTACTGGATTCTCTGTTTGGTCTTCGCCTGCACTTGGGCCGCCGCCTCATGGACGATCTCCAACTGCAGTTGAAGCTCTTTAGGGAAGCCGACCAGCGGAATCATGATCTCCGGATGAACCTTGACCCCTTCCTTCTGGACGGCCGCGGCCGCTTCGAAGATGGCCCGGGCCTGCATCTGGGTAATCTCCGGATACGCGATTCCCAACCGGCAGCCCCGGTGGCCCAGCATCGGGTTGGTCTCATGCAGCTGCGCCACCCGGGCGGCGATCTTCTGGTACGGGATCTTCAGCTTTTCCGCCAGTTCCTGCATCACCTCCCCATCGTTGGGCAGGAACTCATGGAGCGGCGGATCCAAGGTCCGGATCGTCACCGGCAGCCCCTTCATCTGGCGGAAAATTCCCACAAAGTCCTCCCGTTGATATGGAAGGAGTTTCTCCAGCGCCCTCTGGCGGGCCTCAGCCGTCTCGGCCAGGATCATCTCACGGATGGCGTCGATCCGGGTGCCGCCGAAGAACATATGTTCCGTCCGGCACAAACCGATCCCTTCGGCGCCAAAGGAAATCGCGTTCGCCGCCTGGTCCGGCTGGTCGGCGTTGGTCCGGATTTTAAGCCGGCGCAATTGATCCGCCCATTTCATCAGGGTGGCGAACTGCCGGTAGGTGGGGCTTTTCTTCGGATCCAAATTCTTGTGGACGAGTACCTGCACCACCTCGCTGGGAGCGGTCTTGACCTGTCCTAAGAACACCTCACCCGAGGTGCCGTCGATGGAGATATCCTCCCCTTCCTTAATCACGCGGCCCTTGACCCGCATCGTCCGGGTCGCGTAGTCAATATGGAGGTCCTGCGCTCCGCAGATGCACACCTTCCCCATCTGGCGCGCAACCAGCGCCGCGTGGGAGCTGACCCCGCCGCGCGCCGTCAAGATCCCCTCCGCGGCGATCATGCCGCGCAGGTCCTCCGGCGTGGTCTCGATCCGGGTCAGCAGGACCCTTTCTCCCTTGTTGGCCAAGGCCGCCGCGTCCTCCGCGTTAAAAACAATCTTCCCGCTGGCCGCTCCTGGCCCCGCCGCCAGCCCCTTGCAGAGGAGCCGGCCGCCGCGCTCCGCCTCCTGGCGGTCCTTCCGATCGAACACGGGGGCCAACAGATGAGCCAGGGAATCAGCCGGCACCCTGCCGACCGCGGTCTTCCAGTCGATCAGCTTCTCCTCCACCATCTCCACAGCGATCCGGACCGCGGCCAGGCCGGTCCGCTTGCCGCTGCGGGTTTGGAGCATGTAAACTTTGTTATCCTCAATGGTGAACTCGAAGTCCTGCATATCCTTGAAATGCCGTTCCAGGATCCGCCGGATCCTTTCCAGTTCCGCATGGGCATTGGGCATCTCCCGGGCCAGATCACCGATCGGGCGGGGCGTCCGGACACCGGAAACCACGTCCTCCCCTTGAGCGTTGATCAGGTACTCGCCGTAGAATTCTTTCTTCCCGGTCGCCGGATCTCGGGTGAAAGCCACTCCAGTCGCGCTGGTGTTCCCTAAATTTCCAAAGACCATCGTCTGCACGTTAACCGCCGTTCCCCACTCGTGCGGAATGTTGTACTTGCGGCGATAGACAATCGCCCGGTCGTTGTTCCAGGATTCAAACACCGCTCCGACGGCGCCCCAGAGCTGTTTCTCCGGATCCTGAGGGAATTCCTTACCCTTGCGGCGTTTGATCAGTTGTTTGTACCGGTTGACCAACTCCGCCAAGTTGCCCACCGTCAGGTCGGTATCCCTCTCAACCTTCGCTTCCTTTTTGAGGGTGGCCAAGATCTCCTCGAACGGTTCGTGGGCATCTCTTCCTTCGGCATGAACGCCCATGACCACACCTCCGTACATCTGGATAAACCGCCGGTAGCTGTCCCAGGCAAACCGGGGATTCCCGGAACGGCGGCCCAGCACCTCCACCGTCTTATCGTTGAGGCCGAGGTTCAAAATCGTGTCCATCATACCGGGCATCGACTCCCGGGCGCCCGAGCGGACGCTCACCAAGAGGGGATTCCGGGTATCCCCGAACTTCTTGCCGGTCAAGGCCTCGAGCCGGGCGATCGCTGACTCCACCTGCCTGGAGAGTTCCTTGGGATAGGTTTCCTTGTGCTCGTAATAAGAGGTGCAGACCTCGGTCGTGACGGTAAAACCCGGTGGAACGGGCAGTCCGATCCGGGTCATCTCGGCCAGGTTCGCCCCCTTGCCGCCCAAGAGGGCCTTCATCTGAGCGGAGCCGTCCGCCTTGCCGGCTCCAAAGAAATAGACGTATTTTTTCGCCATGATTAAGAGGGCTCGATCCCCGCCAAAGGAAGTTTTGACAGGTCCGCGAATCCGTTGGACAAGGATTGAAATATCTCCTTCATGAAAGCAAGCCGATTCTTTCGAACTTCCAGGTTTTCATCCATCACAAAGACCGTCTCAAAGAATTCGTGAACCTCCGGATAGAGAGCGCTGTAGCTGGTAATCGCTTCCCTGTACTGCCGACGCTTCACCTGCTCCTGAACTTTGGGGGCCACCTGGTTCCAGACGGCCCAAAGTTTCTTCTCCGAAGATTCCTTGAAGGCCTCCGGATTTATTTTTCCGAAACCATCGGTTTCTTTCGCCGCTTTCACAATCCGGCCGGTCCGCTCCGCTACCTTAGCCGCCTTGATGAGCACCGGCTTCCTCTTGGGATCGGTCCAAAACTTCTGCAGGATCTTCAGCCGCTCCCACGCTCCGGCAAGGTCATGGCTGCGGCTAGAGGAGGCCGCACCACTTGTAATCTCTGAGTCGTCGCTGCCGGCCGTAAGCACCGCCGCGATCAACTCCCTGGGAATCCCATCTCGGACAAAAGCCAACCACTCGAACCGTTCCTCTAAGAAAACATGGAGTTCCTTTTTGAGGGTTTTGGGATCGATGGTCATCCTGGAGCCCCATGATTGTATCCCTTCGTCGAAGAGTCTGTCAATTGACAGGCCAACAAATGAGATCCCCTCCGGCGGCGGATCGATCAAGATCCGCACCAGACCCATCGCCTGGCGCCGCAGACTGTATGGATCCGCAGAACCCGTCGGCTTTAAGCCAACACCGAAATATCCGATTAAGGTGTCCAGCCGGTCGGCCAGGCTGACCAAGGTCCCCAGCGCGGTGGAAGGAATCGGATCGTTAGCCGTCCTGGGTTGATACTGCTGGGCGATGGCCTCCGTCACATCCACCGGATCGCCGCCGACCTTCGCGTAATGCCCGCCGATGATCCCCTGCAAGGAGGGAAATTCTCGGACCATCTGGGTCACCAGATCCGCCTTAGCTACCCGGGCCACCCGCTCCAACTCCCATCGGGTTGGGTCCGCGATGGACAGCTGCCCGGCAAGATTTTTCATGAGCCGCTCCAGGCGAGGAATTCGCTCCCCCACCGTTCCCAGTTTTTCATGAAACACCACTTTCTGCAGATGGGGAACCTTTCCCTCGAGAGAACCCTTGGTGTCCGCCTGGTAGAAGAACCGAGCATCCACAAACCGGGCCTCGAGGATCCGCTCGATGTTGGCGACAACGGCGGCGGCCTTTGCCGGTTTTCCTTCCAATACCGCAAGAAACCGGTTCAACAGTTTCTCTCCATTGGGAGAATGGACGCTGAACAGCTTCAAGTGTTTCGCCATTGAAGTGGCCAACACCTCGGGAGGAAGCTCCAGATATTCTTTCCGGAAAGAGCCGGCTTCAACCACCGGCTCCTCCGCTAAGAAGGTGCTGGTGCTGAGCAGCCAGCCGAACTCCTCCGTCGTCTCATCGGCCAGTCGTCCTGCGCACCGTTTGGCCGCAGCCGCGAGACGTTTTAGCAGCTCTTCCCTCTTTCTAGGATGGGACGGCAACGGTTCGAAAGAATCTCCTTTGGATTTATAATGCAGGCCCTCTTCCAGGTGCACCTTAAGCCGAGTAAGTGTGGGGAAATAGGAAGCTGGGGTTGAGATCACCACCGCTTTCCCCCCGCACCGTCGAGTTCCATAGGTTGTCTTCCCACTTTTGATCCGCCCGAACAGAACCGACACTGGCTTGGATCCGTAAAGAGCCAGCAGCCACCGGATCGGGCGGGCGAACCGGACACCGGATTCATCCCATCGCATCGTCTTGGGGAAGCCGATCCCTTTAATGATCACCGGGATCAGATCCGTCAAGATTTTTGTGACCGGGACGTCGTACTCCGCGCAGAGCCGCTCCCCTTTCGCAGTCTGCTTCCTTTTTAATTGAGAAATTTTCAGCCCATGCCTTTGAGCGAATGATTCTGCCGCTCGGGTCGGCTTACCCTGGGAATCGAAGGCAATCTGAACGGGAGGTCCCTCTTCAGATTTGTTGATGACCGGCTCGACTCCTTTAACCCAGAGAACCAGCCGCCGGGGAGTCCCGTAGGTCCAGATTTCCTGCCAACCGATTTTATTCCCAGAGAATGCGCACGCTGCGGAAAATGGAAGCCCCCCTCCTGATTCACCCCAGTTGAGCGCGAGCGGCAGGTAGTCGGCGGGAAGCTCCTCGCAGCCGATCTCGAGCAGAAAATCGTCAGAGGCAGGGCGCCGGGCCGGCGGATGAGTTCGAAGACCCTCGGAGGCCCGAGCGGGCATGGTTCTCCGCCTGTGAGCTGAGTTTCGGCGGAGAGAGCGAGGGCCGGAGTAGGAGCGAGGCAGCCTCGCTGGGGCTGCCGAGCGTGTCTGAGAACTCGCCGCCGGCCCGGCGGCCCGATTGCTGCTCATGCGTTCTCCTTCAGGCGCTCGAGGTACGCCTCGGCGCAGCGCTTGGCGGAGTTGCGGATCCCGGCGATCAATGTGGGCCGCTCATTGACGCTCACTGCTCCCCGGGCATCCATCAAGTTGAACGCGTGCGAGCTCTTCAAAAGCTGTTCGTAGGCCGGCAGGATCAGACCGGCCTCGAGCAGTTTCTTTGCCTGAGCGAACGCCTCCTCGAAATACCGCCGCTGGAGGGCCGTGTCGGCTTGCTCAAAATTGTAGGCCGATCCTTCAATCTCCTCCTGCCGGTGGAGATCCCCGTAGGTCAGCCGGTCGTTCCACTCGAGGGCGTACAGATCCAGCTTCCCCTGAAGGAACATCGCGATCCGTTCCAGCCCGTAGGTCAGCTCCGCCGAGATCACCGGAAGGTCAATCCCCCCCACCTGCTGGAAATAGGTGAACTGGGTGACCTCCAATCCGTCCAGCCAAACCTCCCAGCCCAATCCCCAAGCCCCCAGGGTGGGAGATTCCCAATCGTCCTGCACGAATCGGACATCGTGGGATTTCAGATCAATCCCAAGGACCTCGAGACTCCTCAAATAGACCGCCTGCACATCGGCGGGGGCCGGTTTCAGAATCACTTGATACTGGTAGTAGCGCTGGGCCCGGAGCGGATTCTGGGCGTACCGGCCGTCGGTGGGCCGGCGGGAGGGCTGGACGAAGGCCACCCTCCAAGGATCTGGTCCCAACGCCTTAAAGAAGGTCATCGGATGAAAGGTTCCGGCCCCCATCTCCATATCGTACGGCTGCGCGATCAGGCACCCCTGGTCCGCCCAGAACCTTTCGAGGCGCATGATCAGTTCCTGGAACGTGACGGTTTTAGTTCGCTTCATTCTGGGTGACGGTTAAACCGTCATCCTCGCGAAAGCGAGGATCTAGATTCCCGCTTTCGCGGGAATGACTCACGGGATTTCTCTCCAACCCTAGGGCCCGCAAAAAAGAGCGGCTCCGGAGTTCCTTCTCGACCACATTGTGAAGAAGCCCCTGCAGGATCCGCCGAAGCTCTTCCTCGATCGGATGCGACAGCCGAAGACGCCCCAAAGGAATCTGCAGGATCTGCTGAAGAGAGAGCCGGCCGCCCGGAGACAGGGCCAGCGATTCCAGATCGGGCAGGACCCCGATCGCCTTTAAAAGATGCGCTTCCAGGAACCGGGCGACCGTGCGGGGGTCGGTTCCCTCCGCCAGCCCCCGCAGACTGTTTAAAAGCAGATGGAAGATCTCCGGATGAGGATCCCCGTTCTCGGTCAGACAATCGACCGCGTCCAGACAGAAACTGGCGTAGGAGATCCGGGTCAGGTCCCGGCGAATCGGGTCGAAGGCGTCAACGAGATCGCAGGCGCTCACCAGCGACCAGGGGGACCGGCGCCGTTCGTACAGGATCATCGTCTGAAGGGTCAGCGGTTCCAAGTACCAGGGCACCGCGCTGCGGGCACCCCGGACCCCTTTGACCAATCCCTGGATTTTCCCAAGATCTCGGGTGAAGGCGGTCAGGATCAGGCTCGTTTCCCGGATCTCCTGCCGCCTCAAGATGATCGCGTCCGTCTTCTGGATCGCCATGGCTATCTCCGGAGAACCGCCAAGATCCTGGGCCCGAACAGCAGAACGCCGATTCCGACAGACCCGACCACCGCCATGAAGACCGCCCCCGCCGCGATGTCCTTGACCGCCCGGACCGTCGGGTGGTCCCTGGCCTCCAGCAAGTTCAAGAGAAACTCGAGCCCCGTGTTGAGCAGCTCCCCTAAGATCACGAGACTCACCGTCAGAATCACCAGGACCAGTTCCAGACGGCTGAACCCTAAGGCCACCGCCGCCGCCGGCACCACCACCGCCGCTAAGAGATGAATCCGGAAATTCCGCTGAGAACGGGCCGCGAAAAGGATCCCGTGGACCGCGTAGGTACAGCTGCGGATGATCCCGAGGATAAATGTCATCTCGAGCCACGAAGTGGCGAGAGATCTCGAGATCTCTCACTTCGTTCGAGATGACGCTTCGCGTCAGATTTCTCGGCTTCGCCTCGAAATGACAGCTTCATCAGGCGCCGGGATTCCTGGTTCATCCGTCGGCGGTCGGCCTGCCTGACATGATCGTGCCCGATTAAATGGAGCAGCCCGTGAATCAGATAACGGACGATCTCTCGGGTAACGTTCTCCGGCGCCCGTCGAGCCGCCGTCTCCACCGAAATCACCACATCTCCCAGAACCCGTTCATCCATCGGGAAGGACAACACATCGGTCGGGGTATCTTCTCCCATCCATTGCCGATGGAGCTGGCGTATCTTCTGATCGTCAACGAACAAAACACTCACCTGGGCCTCCGAACGCCCCACCGCTTTCAGCAGTGCCTGAACCGCCCGTTTGATCCGACGGACATCCAGTTTAAATCTCCGCTGGGCATTGCGCAGTTCAACCGGCATTAACGGCCGGAGGCGGCAGATCCTCTTCCCCCGGCGCCTTCGGATATTCGATCCGGCTGTGATAGATTCCGGCCAGCACCCGCCCAAAGGCCTCGGAGATCCGCTCCAGATCCCTTAAGGTCAGATCGCACTCATCCAGCTGCCCGTCGATAAATTTGTTGTTGAGGATCCGGCGGACCAGATCCTGAATCCGGGTGGGGCTTTTTTGAGAGAGGGCCCGGGTAGCCGCCTCCGCCGAATCGGCCAGAAGGGCGACCGCCGTCTCCCGGGCGTGGGGCTTGGGTCCCGGATACCGGAACCGCTCCTCCTTTAAGGCGGTCTGGTCCTCCACCTGCTCCATCGCCCGCCGGTAGAAATAGTAGATGATCCCCGTTCCGTGATGGCCGGGGATAAAATCAATGATCGCTTGGTTGAGCCGCGCCTCCCGGGCGAGCTCAATCCCTTCCTTCACGTGATTCAAGATCACGAGGCTCGACATGGAGGGAGCTAGGCGGTCGTGCCGGGAGCTTTTCGCCGGCTGGTTCTCAACGAAGTATTCCGGATGGAGCATCTTTCCGATGTCATGGAAGTAGCAGCCCACCCTCGCCAAAAGAGGATTCGCGCCGATTGCTTCGCAGGCGGCCTCCGCCAGGTTGGCCACAATGAGACTGTGGTGATAGGTCCCCGGGGCCTTGACCGACAACTCCTTTAACAGAGGGTGGTTCAGGTCGGACAGCTCGACGAGGGAGACATCGGTGATCAACCCGAACAGAGACTCGCACAAAGGGAGCAGGCAAAAAGTGATCAGGCTTGAAAGAACCCCGCCCCCCACCCCTGCCGCCCCTTCGGTAAAGGCCTCGGGGAGGGCAGAGGAAAGGAGCAGACGGCTCCCTAAGAGGGCCGCTCCCTGCGCAAGGCCGGTGATCAACCCTGCCCGGAAGAAATCAATCCGGCGTCGAATCCCTTGGACCCCGTACGCCCCTACAAAGCAGCCGGCGGACAAACCGATCACCAACGGAAGATCGGCCCGACCCATCAGGACCACCAGGCCGGTCGTCAGCAGACCCAGCAGAATCCCCAGCCGGGGATTGAGGAGCATCGAAAGCAGCATCGCGACGCTTGCCACGGGAACCCAGGGGGGAAGGAAAGGAGAGATCAGAACCAGGCGGCTCACCCCTAAGATCAATCCAACCACGACGGCGATCAACGCCAGCTGCCGTTGGGAATCCCAGATCTTTTTTTCGAACCGCTTCAGGTAGACCGCGCCCGCCGCCGCAAAAAGAGCAGCCAGGAGGAAAGCCCCCAACCAAGGCAATTCCGTTTTTCCAATGGCCTGGGTCCGCTCCATCGTATTCAGCCGGGCCACATGGGTGGGAGTCAGCCGTTCTCCCCGGCTCACCAGCAATTCTCCACGCTGGACATGGATCGGGCGATCGGGATCCGTCAGGACAAAGTCCCATGGAGCGTAGATCGTTTCGGGGGCCACCTGCCCTTCCCGCCAGCCCCTCGCCGGATGCCCCAGAGAACCGGCCATAAACCAGGTCAAGCCGGCCACCAACCCAGCGAGCAAGCCGATCCTCACGCCGAAGAGAGGCCAAACCCGCCAGGATTTAAGTTTCTTTTTTCCCGTTGTTGTTTCGCTCATACGCTTTAACGATTTGCTGGACTAGTTCGTGGCGCACGACATCGGATCCGGAGAATTCAATGAACCGGATCCCCTCGATCCCTTTCAAGATCTCCCGGGCATGGATGAGCCCTGAAGGTTTCCCCTGGGGCAGGTCCGACTGTGTTACGTCTCCGGTGATGACGGTCTTGGAATCGAACCCCAGCCGGGTCAAGAACATCTTCATCTGCTCCGGGGTGCAGTTCTGGGCCTCATCCAGAATGACGAAGGAGTCGTTCAGCGTCCGGCCCCGCATGTAGGCAAGGGGTGCTATCTCCAGGATCCCCTTCTCCAGACACCGCTGGATCCGGTCCACATCCATCATCTCGTACAAGGCATCGTAGAGGGGCCGGAGATACGGGGAAATCTTCTCCTCGTAGGTTCCGGGCAGGTACCCCAACGACTCCCCCGCCTCCACGGCCGGCCGGGTCAGGATGATCCGGGAAACCTCCTGGTTCTTTAACGCGTTGACCGCCATCGCCATTCCCAAATAAGTTTTTCCAGTTCCAGCCGGACCTATCGCGAAGACGATGTCGTAGCGGCGGATCGCGTCGACATACTCCTTCTGTCCGAGGGTCTTGGGGGTGACGAACTGCCGCTTGGAGATCACCTCGATCTTGTCCATGTAGATCGTGTGCAGATCCATGGAGGGGGCCGCCTCCAGCGTCCGGATCGCGTAAACCACTTCGTGCCGGCGCAGGTACCGGCCGGACCGGATGAGTTCCAGCAACTGATCAAACAGCCGGCCCACTTTCTGAACCGGCCCCTCCGGACCCGAGATGTTCAGCTCTTGGCCGCGCGCGGCGATCTTGACTCCGAACTCGGCCTCGACAAGCTTCAGATGCTCGTCGTGAAGCCCGTAGAGGGTGGCCGCCTCATGGTCCGACAGCAGGTGGAATGTTCGCTCCATGGCCAGAGCACTCCCTCCTTTTCTTTGGCTGTTATTTCAAGTCGCTCGATGGCGCGGTGTGGCGCTTCTTGGCTCGGGCGGGTGGAATGGTCAGCTTCTGCCCCGGATAAATCCGGTTGGGGGTGCTTAAGCGATCCTTGTTCGCTTGATAAATCCGGCGCCACTCATTCGAATCCCCGTACACCTTCGCCGCGATCTTATCCAGGGTGTCTCCGGACTTGACCGTGTAGGTCGTCGGTGTCTCCGAGGAACTCAATGACGACGCCGATGGGACCGGCCTTGTCGGAGAAACGGGAAGCTCCTCCCTGGGTTCGGATTCCCAAGAAGCCGCGGGAGATTCTTCCGGCCAAACCGGCACGGACGAGACGCCGGCGGCCGACTCCGGAGCCGGCGACGCCAGCGGGGCCGACCCCTTCTGTTTTCGCCAGGGGGTCATCTCGTCTAAGGTGGCCAGCTCGACATTGGTCTGGAGGACCTGGCGGGTCGATTTGCGAGGGGCGGCCGCCGGGGCGGATCCCGCCAGATAACCCCGATTCCCGGTTAACTCCTGATCCACGCGCGGCTTCTCGACCACCTGACTGGTGATCCGGGCGCACCCCGCCGCTCCAAGAGACACCAGTAAGACTGCGATTCCAAATTCACGGGTTCTCATCTTCAATTTAAACTCCTCTGTTTTGTTTGACCACGGAAATCCCTGCTTCCTTGAGTTGGTCCTGCCGAACCTCGGAAGGAGCGCCGGTCATCAGATCGACCGCTTTCTGGGTTTTCGGGAAGGCGATCACTTCCCGAATGGAGGGGGCATCGGTGAGCAGACAGATCAGCCGATCGATTCCGGGGGCGATCCCGCCGTGCGGGGGAGCCCCGTAGCGGAAGGCATCCAAAAGAAATCCGAACCGCTCCTGCACCTCGGACGGCGGCAGGCCCAGGATCCGGAAGATCGTCTCCTGCACCAGGCGCTGATGGATCCGGATCGATCCGGATCCCAGTTCCACTCCATTCAAGATCAGATCGTACGAACGGGACCGGACCTTCCCCGGATCCTTCTCCAGGAAAGGAAGATCCTCTTCCCGAGGGGCGGTAAAGGGATGGTGCTCCGAGTCCCACCGTTTCAACTCCGGGTTGAATCGGAACAGCGGAAAATCAGTCACCCAGGAGAAAGAAAAATTCTGTTGAGGAATCAGGTTCAGGGTGGAGGCCAGATGCGTCCGCAAAGCCCCCAGAACGGAAGCGGCCGCCTCCGGTTTGTCCGCCACCAATAAAAGAAGATCCCCGTTCTTCGCCTGCGCCTGGGCGGCCGCCTTGCGAAGAGCCTCCTCTCCAAGATGTTTGGCCACCGGACAGATCAGTTCCTTCTCGGTGACACGGACCGTCACCAGCCCATGCCCGCCGGCCGCCTTCGCCGCGTCGGTCAGAGCATCCACCGCCTTCCCGCTTAAAACCGCGCCCCCCGTCGCCACCAGCCCCTTCACCTTCCCGCCCGATTCCACGACTTCACGAAAAGCGCGAAAGCCGGTGGCGGCAAACGCTCCCGTTAAATCCACCAGCTCCATTCCAAACCGAAGATCCGGCTTGTCGGACCCGAAACGTTCCATGCACTCGGTGTAGGTCAGCCGGGGGAAGGGAGTGGAGAGCCGCTGATGGAGCACCTCCTTCCAGATGGCGGAGAAAACCTTCTCGATCAAGGCGAAGATCGCCTCCTCGTCGACAAAGGACATCTCCAGATCCAATTGGGTGAACTCCGGCTGCCGCTCAGCCCGCAGATCCTCGTCCCGAAAACAGCGGGCGATCTGATAATACCGGTCGAATCCGGCCACCATCAAAAGCTGCTTGAACAACTGCGGGGATTGAGGCAGGGCGTAGAACTTCCCCGGGTTCAGGCGGCTGGGAACCAGGTAGTCCCGGGCCCCTTCCGGCGTCGACTTGGTGAGGATCGGTGTTTCCACCTCGATGAACTCATGCTCGGAGAGGACCCGCCGGATCACCTCGAGAACCTTGTGCCGAAGGATCAGCCGGTCCCGCAGGGATTCCCGCCGTAGGTCCAGATACCGGTAGGTGTACCGAAGCTCCTCCGACACCTGGGCTTCCTCCGAAATCTCAAAAGGGGGAGTGGCGCTGGGATTAAGAATCTTCAACCGGTCCACGGCCACCTCGATCTTCCCGGTCGCGATCTTCGGATTCTCGGTCCCTGGAGGGCGGACGCTCACCTTGCCCTCGACCGCCACGCAGAATTCGGGCCGCAGTTCCTTCGCCTTGGCATGAAGCGGCGAATCGGCCTTCGGATTAAAGACCACCTGGGTCAATCCCCAGCGATCTCTCAAGTCGATGAAGATCAGCCCCCCATGATCCCGCCGGCGGTGGACCCATCCGCAGAGTTTGACCGACTGGCCCACCGCCTCGACCCCTAAGGCCCCGCAGGTATGCGTCCGCTTAAAGCCCATTGCCCAACCGGGATTCCACCGCCGCCGCCAGGCCCGACAAAGAGTGGGGTTCCTGCTGGCCGGTCTTCATGTCTTTGATGAGAGCGACTCCCTTTTCCACTTCCTCCGGCCCGAAGATGAGAGTCAGTTTCACCCCCAGCTTCGACGCCTGCTCCATTTGGCGCTTCAAAGGGCGATCTTCAACATTCACGCCGGAGGGGATTCCTCTTAACCGAAGCTTTTCCGCCCAACCCAAGGCGACAGGAATTTCAGCGGGGGTCACCGTCGCGACAAAAACTTTTAGATTCTCCCATACCGAGGAAGCCGCCGGAGCCTCTTTCTCCTGAGCCATCAGAACCCGCTCCAGCCCAACGGCGAAACCGACCGCCGGGGTCGCTGTTCCTCCGAGAACCTCAACGAGATAATCGTACCGTCCCCCGCCGCCGATCGCGTTCTGCGCCCCCAATCCAGCGTGAATCACCTCGAAGGCAGTCTTCGAGTAATAATCCAGACCCCGGACCAGATGGTTGTCCCACTCGAAGTAAATTCCAAGACCTTTAAGAGTTTCCTTCACCCGCTCCACGTGATTGAGACAATCCTTGCAGAGCCAATCGGAAGGGACGACGCTGCCCTGCGCCGCCTTGCGGCATCCTTCCTCTTTACAGTCCAAGATCCTTAAGGGGTTCACTCCCAAACGATGCCGGCAGTCGGGACACAGCTCCTTCAGATGTTCCGTGAAATATTCCTTGAGCTTGGCCGTCAGTTTCGGGCGATCCTCTCGGCATCCCAAGCTGTTGAGCTTCAACACCGCTCCCTTTTCACCCGCCTTCTTCGCCACCAAAACATTCATCGCTTCCAGCAGACGAGTAAGAAGCGCCACCACCTCCGCATCCTGGTAGGGACTTGCCGAACCGAACACCTCGACACCGAGCTGATGGAACTGGCGCCGGCGTCCCGCCTGCGGCCGCTCCGCCCGGAACATCGGACCCAGGTAGTAGAAGCGGGAAAGCCCGCCGGTCTTGTCCAGCCCGTGCTCGATAAAGGCCCGCACGACCGAGGCGGTCCCTTCTGGCCGAAGCGCCACGGACCGGCCGCCCCGGTCCTGGAAAAGGTACATCTGCTTCGTGACAATCTCCGCGGTCTCTCCGAGAGAACCGGTAAAAACTCCCGCCTCCTCAATGAGGGGCGTCCGGATCTCCCGGTAGCCGTAAAGCCCCAGAACACGGCGGGCGGTCTGCTCCAGCCGCTGCCACCGCTCACTCTCTCCGGGAAGAATGTCCGAGGTACCGCTCAGGGCCTTGAGTGGATTCAGCGGATCTCCCGTTTCATCACCAGGCCCGGCTTGAAGACTACTACCCGCTTCGGCGGGACCGGTACCTTTTCTCCCGTCCGGGGGTTGCGCCCCGTCCGGCCCTTGCGCTGCTTGACCTTAAAGATGCCAAAATTCCTCAGCTCGACCGTCTCACCCTTGGCCAACGAAGCCACAATCGCCTCCAGCGATTTCTGGACCGCTTTCTTCACATCCAACTGCTTTAAATTTGTCTCTGCCGCGACTTTAAGGACGATCTCTTTCTTGGTCATCTTAGTTAGCCCTCCTCCCCTGTCGGTTTTATCGTAACACTTGGAAAGAGTGAAAGATATGGAAATTGATTCGCTAGGTCTTCTTGACGGCGATTGACCCGGCCCCCACGAGGCCGATCAACGTTTGAAACAGCTCCAGAGAAGGGGCGACCCGCAGGGTGGACCCGACCGCGATCCGGGTCCCCCCGTTTCCTCCATTCTCGATCGTCAATTCGACAGGAATCTCCCCCGGATGGGAGCGAAAAACTTCCTTCAAGGCCTCGAGGATCGTGCGTTCCACCGATGGGTTAAGACGGATCCGGATGCTTTTGGTCCGGGACTCCCAGGCCTTCTCCAAGGGAATCAGATCCTGAGCCATCAGCTTCGGCCGTTCCTCCCGAAGGGAAGCGCGGCCCCTGACCAGAACCACCTCATCGATCTTCAAATGCTGCTCGACCGAGGGGAGAACCTTCGGGAAGACCAGGATCTCCACCGATCCATCGAAATCCTCCAAGGAAAGAATCGCCATCCGTTCGTTGGCTCTCTTGGTGGTGGTGATTTTCATCTTGGTGATGACTCCCCCCACGGTCACCTCGGCCGAGTCCTGAACGTTCCTTAAACCGGCGGTGGTCACCGTCTCGTACAACTGGAGAAGCTCTCTGTAGCGGGCCAGCGGATGCCCGGTCAGGTAAAAACCCAGGAGCCCTTTTTCAAAGGCCAGAAGCTGGGGCTCCAGCCACTCCTCCAGGTTGGGAAGTTCGATGGGGTTTCCTTGAGATCCTCCGGGACGGCCGAACACCTCGAAGAAGGAGAGCTGTCCTCCCTGCTGCTGTTTCTGGCGGAGGGCCCCCAGCTCCATCGCCTTATCCAGTCCGGCCGCCAGCCGGGACCGGTAAATCTTGAAGGAATCAAAAGCGCCACACTTGATCAAGGAATCGATGACCTTCCGGTTGACCAGGCGGCCGTCCACCCGCTCGCAAAAATCCGGCAAGGTGGTGAAGGGCCCTTTCTCCTGCCGGGTCTGGATGATCGATTCGATCGCCTTCTCCCCGACGTTCTTGACCCCGAGGAGGCCGTACCGAATGGCCCCGCCCTCCACCGTGAACCGGGCGAAACTGGCGTTCACATCCGGCGGCCCGATCTGGATCCCCATCCGCCGGGATTCCTCGATGTACTGGGCGATTTTTTCCGTGTTGTCCCGCTCGCTCGTCAACAGGGCGGTCATAAATTCCACCGGGAAATTGGCCTTCAAGAAAGCCGTCCGATAAGAGATCAGGGCGTAGGCGGCGCTGTGCGACCGGTTGAAGGCGTACCCGGCGAAATACTCAATCTTGTCGAAGATCTTCTCCGCCGTGCGCCGGTCGATTCCGTTCCTGATGCACCCGCTGATGAACTTGGCCCGATTCTCCTCCATGATCTCCGGGGTTTTCTTTCCCATCGCCTTGCGGAGGATGTCCCCTTCGGAGAGGGTGAAGCCGGCCAGCTCGTGGGCAATCCGCATCACCTGCTCCTGATAGATGCAATTGTGCACAATAATGCCATTGGCAACAAAATTGTGGACTTCGGCCACCTCAAGGTCGTATACGTGTTCGGTGCCAGCTCTTTCAATTTCTGTAATAGGTTCCCATTGCAAGCGGAGCATCCGCAGGCTATCCAAAAGCTCCATTCGCTCCGCTATCGACCGAACAACGCGACCATCAATTCGAGGGTACAAACGACGGCTCGGATTAAAGTGCTTTGGATCAAAACCCGATCGACGCTGAAAGGCTCGTCTTGATTCTTCGCCGAGAGATGAACTTAACTCATCAAGAAACAGCCGTCTTGAAACTGTCGTATCGCCCCTGGCATGACAGGAAACAGAGCGTTTTCGGGATTTCATCAGCGGCTGAATCGTTTTAGAAAACGTGATTCCGTCATAAACGGTAACTTGATACCTTGTCCTGCTCTCAGATCGTTTGGTGGAATAACCAGAGGTATAAACAGTACTCGTGATTCCGAGCTTGAGGAGCAAAATCTGAACGTCGCGCGCCAGAGAATGTGATGTCGTCACATAATGACACCTATTGGAACCGACAAAACCGTCACAATCCCAAAGTGCCGCTAGAAACGTGGCGATACATTCCGATCTCAAGGTAAAAATAAACGGAGGAATAAATTTCTCCCATGAGCGGCAACCTCCCCACATGCTTTTGAGTCCGTGCTCTCTCAAAAAAGCCAGGAGACCGTTCGGCGTATGGTAAGTTACCTTGGAGTCGCTCGGTTTAGAAACGACAACCCGGGTCACACCTCGCACCTGAAGAATCCGATGGGATTTCACAAGCTCAAAGCTCTCCAAGCACTCCTCGTAATCCCTTAGAAGCTCTGGCTCAACAGAGACAAAATTAACGCCTCCCTTGTTTGAAATATCCCCATCCGCAATCAGATAAGCGAGAACTCGAAGACGCCGTAAATCGTAATCTCCAGCTTGATGAATAAGACTCCGCGGCGTGGCAATGTAATCTCCGACCGCAAGCTCACCCAGTTGTTTCCAGCCGGTTTCGGTTAAAATTCGATGATCTCGCGTCATCTTGATTTCAAAACCATTGCGCACTCTCACCCGGTAAACAGACTTCAATCCATTATCAATCACTCTCAGCACTGGGGCAGAAATCGTCCGATTTTCTGCATTGATGCCCTGAACGGTTATATTTGGAAATTGATCTAATTCCTTGATGCGATACCTAGTCCCTGTCTTAACGTCTTCAATGATGGTGTCGCCACTGACACAAACCCCATAAGTATCCTGAAGGACCGGCTCCAGCTTCGGATGATCGTAAGCCACCTGGATTTGCCCGTGCCTGCGCTGGATGAAATCCTCCACCATTCCGGACCCCAGCGGGCCCGGCCGGAACAGGGCAACCAGGGCGATCAGGTCCTGAAACCGCTCCGGCTTGAGCTTCCGGAGCAGGTCCCGCATCCCGCTGGACTCCAGTTGGAAGATGCCGGCCGCTTCCGCCTTCGCCAACATCGCGTAAGTCTTGGAATCATCCAGCGGAATCTGCTCAATCTCAAAGGCCGTCCCCTGTTTCTGCCGGATCAACTTGGCCGTCTCATCAATCACCGTCAGGGTGCGCAGTCCTAAGAAATCCATCTTCAGCAGGCCGATCTTCTCCAGCGCCTCCATCGCGTAGCCGGTGGAGACCTGGCCCTCGGAGGTCCGGTAAAGGGGGACGTAGTTGGTCAGATCCCCGTCGGCGATCACCACCCCGGCGGCGTGGGTCGAGGCGTGCCGGGTCAACCCCTCGAGCACCATCGAGGTTTCGATGAGCTGCCCGATCTTCGGATCGGACTGGGTCAAACCTTTCAGCTCCGGCACCAGATCCAGCGCTCTCTTTAAGCTCATGTTCAACTCAAAGGGGATCAGCTTGGCGATCCGGTCCGCCTCCGGATAAGAGAATCCCAGCGCCCGGGCCACATCCCGCACCACCGCCTTCGCCTGCAGGGTCCCGAAGGTGATCACCTGGGCGACGTTTCCTTTGCCGTATTTGTTCGTCACATACTCGATCACCTCGCCCCGGCGCTCGTAGCAGAAATCGATGTCGATGTCCGGCATGGAAATCCGGTCGGCGTTTAAAAACCGCTCAAAGATCAGGTCGTGCTCGAGCGGATCCAGGTCGGTGATCCCCAGGCAGAAACTGACCACCGATCCGGCCGCCGAGCCCCGGCCCGGCCCCACCGGAATCTTCTTGGATTTCGCGGTGTGGACGACGTCCCAGGTAATCAGGAAGTAGCTGGTGAATCCGGTCTTCCGGATGATCGAAAGCTCATGGTCGATCCGCTGGCGGACCTTTGGATCGGCATTCGGGTACCGGCGGCGCATCCCCTCTTCAACCAGCTCCGCCAGGTAACCTTCCTGGGTCTTTCCTTCCGGCGGAGTAAATTGAGGCAGATGAAGCTGGCTGAAGTCCAGCTCGACATTGGCCTTCTCGGCGATCTGGCGGGTATTCAAAATGGCCTGGGGAAACTCCGCGAAGATCGACTGCATCTCCTGCGGGGATTTAAAGTAAAACTCGTCCGTCTCAAAACGGAACCGCTTCGGATCGTACACGGTGGTCTGCGTCTGGACGCACAGGAGGGCCTCGTGGGCGCGGGCCTGAGATTTCTCCAGATAATGGAGATCGTTGGTGGCGACTACGGCTAAGTCCATCTCCTTCGCCAGGGCCAGCATCCCCGGGATCACCTTTCGCTGGTCCGGGATCCCGTGATCCTGAATCTCCAGATAAAAATCCCCCTTGGGAAACAGCTCCGCCAATTCACCGGCCGCCTTCGCCGCTTTGCCCGGCTCCTCCCGGGCCAACCAGTAGCTCACCTCTCCTTGAAGACAACTGGAGAGACAGATCAGCCCCTCTGAATGTTTTCTCAAAATCTCCTTGTCGATCCGAGGCCGGTAATAGAACCCTTCCAGGTGGGCGGCGGAGACCAGCTTCAGGAGATTCCGGTAACCCGCCTCATTCTTGGCCAGGAGAATCAGGTGGAAGGAGGCCTCCTGGATCCCTTTGGCTTCCTTATCGTGACGGGATCCAGGAGCGATGTAGGCCTCCAACCCGAGAATCGGCTTCACTCCACCCTTCATGCAGGCGTCGTAAAAGTCGATCACCCCGAACAGGTTCCCATGGTCGGTGATCGCCAGCGCCGGCATCTGATGCCTCTTGGCCGCCTCCACCAGATCGTGGATGCGGCAGGCCCCGTCCAGCAGAGAATACTGGCTGTGGACGTGCAGGTGGACGAAATCAGCGTGCTTATTCACGACTGAACTTAAGGAATAACCCTAGGGCGCTTTTTTCACAAACGGGCAGGCCATGCCGCCCGGCATTCCCATTCCCCCGGAGCCCATCATACAGTACAGCTTGCAGCCGGCTCCCACCACGCTGACGACGATAATGAGCAGGCCCAGCCACTGTCCCAAGGTCTTGACGCGTCCTCGTTCCTTCTCCGAAATCGTTAAGACCCAATATCCGGCTGCGGCCGAAATCAACAATACACTCACTCCAGGAACCATGGTGCCACCTCCTTTTTATTCCCACTCGATCGTGCCGGGCGGCTTGGATGTCACGTCGAGCACCACCCGGTTGATTCCCCGAACTTCGTTGACGATCCGGTTCGATACCTTCTCCACCAGCTCCGCCGGAAGGCGGGCCCAATCGGCGGTCATCCCGTCGGTGCTCACGACCGCCCGGAGAGCCGCGACATTCTCATACGTCCGCTCATCTCCCATGACGCCGACCGTCTTTAGAGGGAGCAGCACCGCGAACGCCTGCCAGACTTTGGAATACCAGCCGCTTCTCTCCAACTCTTCGATGAAACGGTGATCCGCCTCTCTTAAAAGGTCCAACCGCTCCCTCGTCACCTCCCCCAGAATCCGGATCGCCAGCCCCGGCCCGGGGAACGGATGGCGGTTCAGCATTTTCTCCGGCAGGCCCAATAGTTTTCCGATTTCCCGCACCTCATCCTTGAACAGAAATTTGAGCGGCTCGATGAGCTTCAGCTTCATCTCTTTGGGCAGGCCGCCGACGTTGTGATGCGTCTTGATCGTGGCCGACGGGCCGCCAAACGGAGACCGGGACTCGATGACGTCCGGGTAAAGGGTCCCCTGGGCGAGAAACTGCACGTCCGGATGCTTCGCCGCCTCTTCGTCGAAACATTCCACGAAGACCCGGCCGATCCGGCGGCGTTTCTCCTCCGGGTCGACAATCCCTTCCAACGCTTTAAGGAATCGGCTCTCGGCCTCGACCACCACCAGCGGCAGGTGGAAATGCCCCTGAAAGGTCTCAACCACCTGGGACTTCTCTCCTTTCCGGAGGAGCCCCGTATCCACAAAGATCGGAACCAACTGCCGGCCGATCGCCTGGTGGAGCAGAAGGGCCGCGACCGAAGAATCGACTCCGCCGGAAAGACCCAGCACCACCTTGGATTTACCCACGGTCTTCCGGATCTCCTCGACCGTCGTCTCAATAAAGGATTGAGCCGACCAGTCCCCCCGGCAGCCGCAGACCTTAAACAGAAAATTCCTTAAGACCTCCGTCCCTTCGGGAGTGTGCATCACCTCCGGATGGAACTGGACGCCGAACTTCTTGGCGGCCGGGTGAGCCATCGCGGCGATCGGCGTGTTGGCTGTGTGGGCGATCTTTTTAAAGCCGGCCGGAAGCCGGGTCACGTAATCCCCGTGACTCATCCAGGAAACCAGCGTCTTGGGAAGCCCATCAAACAGGGAGTCCGGCTCGTCCACTTCCAAGTCCGCCTTGCCGAATTCCCGGTTGGCCGCCTTGGAAACCTCGCCGCCCAACATCTGCCCCATCAGCTGCATCCCGTAGCAAATCCCAAGCGTCGGGACGGTGAGATTGAAAAGCTGCGAGTCCGGTTTGGGGGCGCCCGGCGCCCAGACGGAAGCCGGCCCACCGGACAGGATGACTCCTTTGGGGGACTCCTTGGAGATTTCTGCCGCGGGGATGTTGTGGGGGACGATCTTCGAGAAAACCTTCAGCTCCCGCACCCGGCGGGCGATGAGCTGCGCATACTGGGAGCCAAAATCGAGAATGAGTACAGTTTCCTGTGGATTTGCCATCGGGGATTAAAGGATTGTAACTCCGTCAGATGGGAAAGTCAAAAATCAGAGAAGGTCGGTGAACTCCTGAACAGTCATGCGGGCATCGCGGATCAGACTGCGGAGTAAACCTCGATCTAACTCACGATGATCCGGTATGGAAAGTGCCGCTTCCTCGTCTTCCTTAAGGAAAATCATATGACTGCCGCGCCAACGGGTCAGGGCCCAACCGGCGCGCTGAAAAGCCTTGGCTGCCTCACGGCCCGAGATAACAGGCAACCGCGGCATTAGAAACTAGACGGCGACTTGGGCGAGCTCTGCGTGATGACGGCGGCCAAAACGTTTTGCTCGGTCGTTCAGGACCTCAAGGCAACCCAAAACAGCTTCCCGAACGTTTTCCAGCGCTTCTCGTTTGGTCCGCCCCTGCGAATGGCAACCCTTGATGGCGGGACAGGAAGCAACGAAGTAACCGTCTTCCCCTTTTTGAAGAATCACTTCAAGTCTCATAGGACTAGTATAACACAGGGCAGGCGAGAGAATCCGCCTGGGGAATGTAAGTGATCAGAGGAGTCTGCCGAGGATAGGCCTTGATCAGACGCTCAAACAGTTTCACGGCTTGCCTCTCCGTCGCAGCGGCGAAGATTTTCCCTCCGATGATCATTACCTCTTTCCCTCGATATCGGGGATTCCGATACGCTCGCAAAAGCAACCGCTTGACCATTTTTTGCCATTGGACACTTTTCTCCCTACAAGAATTATATATATCAGGACACTGCTGTCCGGTTGTTTGATGAACACACGAACGTAACTTGACGACATTCAACATGTTAACACGTGAAGATTCTGTGATCGATTTGAACTCGGTATCATTGGGCAACAGCCATTTTCAAGGAGGCAAGCCCAATGAATAC
>JACQCH010000023.1 GCA_016201735.1 Candidatus Omnitrophota bacterium | reverse complement strand
GTCCCGTTCCCACCGTCCGCCGTGCCCGCCACACTCACATTCCCCTGCGCCTCGATCGTCCCAGGCCCGTTGATCAACCCGTTCGTGTGCGTCAAAAGCCCAGTCACCACCAGCGTGTCCCCAGAGGCGACGATCAAGGTGTCTGAGTTGCCCGTCATGTTCACCGTGAAGTTGTTGAATGTCTCGCTCCCGGCCACATCCCAAGTCCGGTTCCCGGACCCACCCACCACCACCGTCCCCCCGTTGTGATTGAAGGTCCCCCCAGCCGTGTGCGTGAAGTTGCCTGAAATGAAGAGCGTCCCCGAGGGGGCGGTAAATGTGCCGCCGGACAGCGTAAATCTGTTGAACGTCTGGGTAGCAGTGGAAGCCAAGTAGGCCCCGCCGCTGACCGTTGTAAGCCCGGTCACGGTGGTCGTCTGCCCATTGGGATCGTATGTGCCGGATGCGATCGTGAACGTCCCCGCGATGGCCTTGGGCGCGGAGGCCACAAAGGTGGCTGGGTTCAAATTCGTGTCATTGATGAGGAGATTAAAATAGTCGGTCGCCCCGAAATCCCGAATCACGATGGTCTCCGCCACGTTCCGCCCGGCATACTCCACCGTTCCGGAATCCACATCCATCGTGGCCAGTGTGAGTGTTTCTATGCCTTGGAGCCGCAACGTCGCGTTGTTCGACAGCGTCCCTGCCGACAGGTTAAACCCAGCCAGATACGTGATGCTGTTGTTAAGAGTGAGCGTGCTGATCCCCGTCAGGTCCGCCGAAGGAGAAAAGACCGTTGAAGAACCCCCATTGATCGTCAGGTTGGAATAGCTGTAATTCTTCAGGGTATAGGAAGTTCCCGTCCCGTTGTACGTCACGGTGCTGCCCGGATTCAAAGCGAGCGTCCCCGCCGTAATCGATTCCGCTCCTTGAAGCTGGAGATTCCCCGACGCTCCCACCGTCAAGAGATCGTTCACGGTCAGATTAAATCCAGCCAGATCTAAGGTGCCGGAGACAACGGTCAGATCCTGTCCCGGGCTGTTCACCGACATCGCCGTAGCCAGGATGAGGCGGCCGGCAGATTTGTTGACCGTCCAGGTCCCCGTTGGTAGGATGCCGCCGTTGTCCGTAAAGATCTGGTTAGCAGATCCTGTAAACTGAAGGGGAGAAGTCCCTCCATCGAATGAATTGGCGATGGTGACATTCCCTTGGATATCCAAGGTGCCGGTATTGACTTGCCCATCCGTAAGGTTAAGATCCCCTGCTATGGAGAGGATCGTTCCGGGGGCAAGGGTATAGATTCGGCCGGGTCCATTGAACGTGACATTATTCAAGGTATGGGAACCGCTGATCACCAGAGTGTCTGAGAAGACCACCGTGCTGACATTCGCTGTTGCATTGATCGTACCGGCTTGATACGTCCAGTCATTGAGGGTCCGAATGGTCCCAGCAAGGGTCAGGGTCCCGCCGCTTTTGTTGATCTCTAAGTCGGGAAGATTTCCAGACGTGGCAGTGGCGTTTCCTGTCAATTGCTGATTCGCACTCCCGGTAATTCGGATCTTTCCGGTTCCGCCATCAAAGCCAATGCCTTGAACGACATCCCCCTGGGCCGAAAGCGTGCCCCCTGCCGGAATGACGGCTTGATTCAGACTGCCTTCACTCAGGGTCAGAGTCTTGCTGACGATCAAGGTATCGTTGTCAGCCACCGTCTTGATGGTCCCGTTGGCGGACGGAGCGACCGTCAGGTTATAGAAGGCTTGGCTGCCGGCGACATCCACGATACCAGCGCCTCCCGCCAGAACCACCGTGCTGGTTCCTTCACTAAACGCACCGCCGGATTGCACGGTAAAATTCCCTTCTACGGTCAGCGTCTGACTGCCCGCGTCCAAGATCCCGCTGTTGATCGTTAAACTTCCCGTTCCGCCGCCGGAGGCCGTCAGGGTCAAGGAGCGGTTTAAGGTGACGGTGTTTGTGTATCCTGCGTTCATGGAGAGAGACCCCGCCTGCCCGCCAAAGGCCGCATCGACCGAAGAAGCGGTGTTGCTGGTCCCATCAAAGACCAGATCGTCTCCTGCTCCCGGAACAGCGCCCCCCAGACCGCTCCAGTTTGTCGCCGTCGACCAGAGGCCGTCTCCACTGACGTTGGTCCAGGTGCCCACCGGATCCCAGCCGATGCTGTTGCCCCGGTTGGTGGATTCGATCATCACAATGGGGACAGATCCAATGTTGATGGAATCTTCCACCCAGGTATAGGAAAGATCCCGAGGCCCGCGGGGATCCACAAACCACTGGCTTCCCGCCTTGGCCGAGACCAGCCGCACATGGTTGGCATAAGCTCCCTGGATTTTCCAGGTCCCCAGGATCGTCTGGGTGGAACCCGGCTCAAAGGCAATTACCTTGCCAGGGGTAATCGAGGTGAAGCGGTAAAAGGTATTATTGCCCCGAATGAAAGAGGTTTGGGAAGGATCCACAAAGACAACTGCAGAGGAGTCCGCTTGGAAGGTACCGCCGTCCACCAAGAAATTCCCGGAAACGGTCAAATCACGGCCGAGGCGCACGGTGCCGGTATAACCCGATTCCAAAACCAACCCACCGACGGCACCCGCAAACTCAGCGTCCACAAAAGAGACCGGACGGGTAATCGTGGATTGCATGTTAAAACGGACGATGTCGAATTGCCCTGGGATGAAGCCGCCATCCCAGTTGAAACGATCTGACCAGTTCGAAGAAGTCCCTACCCCAGTCCACACCGGGCCGGCCTGAGAGAAATCAAGGCCGATGTTGTTCCCGGAATTCTTGGACTGGAAAGGGACCACCGGGGGCCCTCGGATCCATGCGTCCTGCAGGTCAATGTGCTGAAGAACCGTCTCACTTCCGTGAAGGATCAGATGATACGGATTCCCTGGAACCGTCGAGTGTAAAATCATCAAATGACCAAAATCCCCTCGGAAAGTGACCTTCCCCAAGAATTCTTGAGTGGAGTTAGCTTGGAAGGCAATCGGTTTGTCCGGCGCTTCCGAACCGAAATCGAAGAAGACCGTGGAACCCTTCACCAGCGCGGGAGCAGGTCCCGTCAAGGTCACCCGGGATCTTCCCGGCTCAAAGCTTCCAAGGTTGATCCAATCCTGTCCAATTTCATAGCGGGTCGCGCCGGCTTCCAAGGTAACGCCCGGCTCGATCATCAGGGAGCCGGCCGCGGCAACGACGGACTCGGGAAGCTGGGTATAGGTCGCCATCGCGGCGGCACTGGATCCTGAGAGGATGAGGGTTCCCGCAGAAGCCACATTGCCCAAGGAACCAACACCGGAACTCTCGATCCGGACGTCTCCAAACGTCGTCGTGGAGATCCGGGTTCCCTCTTTCTGCTGAAAGGATCCCACCCCGTCCCGGTTGGCATCGGCGATGAAGGTCAGATTCCCGGAGTCGTTCGTCACGTCGGCATTCACCTTCAGGTCCCGGTCCGCCCGGAAGGTGGTCTCTCCCGCCGTGTGGGTTTCCTCCACGACGGTGATGTCATTGCCCTTAAAGGTCACTTGGCCGCCCGGAGCCAAGGCCTCACCTCCCACCTCAAGATTGGAGTCGGTCTTGACCTCGATCCGGCCCTCGGCAGCGCTCAGGGTTCCAACCGATCGAATCGGACCGGAGGCCGTCAGCTCAATCACTCCATTCTCACCGGTCACCACGGTATCCGCCCGGATCACCCCTTCCTGGTTGATCGCCAAGGAAAATACGTCATTGGCCGCCTGGGCCGTCAGCACAACGCGGCCGCTGGCGGCTGACAAGGTTCCTGTATTGGAGATCTGGGTTGTGATCGGTTTCCCTTGAACGTCCAGCACCTCCTTAGCGACCGGCGCGTCAATGGCAACGGCAACCTGGTTGTCGGCAGAGATGCCCACCGTCACCATCTGAGCCCCTGCCAGCTCCACCGTCCCTAAAGGAGCGGTGACCTGGATCTGGCCGCTGTTGCTCACCGCCCCCCCTAAGAGAACCGCGAACTGGGAGGCCGAGATCAGGCCCTCGTTCACGACCGGCGCTAAAGAGTCGAACTCAGGAGTGCCAAAACGATATTGCCCAGATAAGAAATCCCGGTTATCCAGCGGCAGGGTGGAAGCGATCAGCCCCCCTACCTCTACCCGGCTTGTCGGCCCAAAGGTGATCCCCGCGGGGTTGACCAGGATCAGCCGTCCGTTAGAACCCAGATACCCTAAGATCATGGAGGCCTGGCTGCCAATCACCCGGCTGAGTGTGATGGCGGAAGGATTCGGCATCGTGTAAATGACCGATTCGTTCGATCCGATGTTGTAGGAATTGAACTCAACCACCGATTTGTCCGAAGCGGTGATCTGAAGAGTCTGATCCTGCTGCTGGACGGTCGCGGTCCCCTCCACGACCCGGGCTCCCTCCGGAAGCGCCAGGACGGAGGAAAGGGGGAAGGTTACTGCCCCGATAAAAAGGAATAACCGAAAGGCTCGGGAAAGTGAGTAAAAAAAATCGCCTGCTTGACTTTTTCTAATCGACACCGCTGAGCTCCTCTTTCTGTTGGTTACCTTTTCGGTAGCCCAGCGGTCCTTTTGGAAGGATCTGTGGCTTTGCGTCCCTGCCTTTACAGCAGGTTTGCCTTTATCGTGAGGCCATTTTCTTGACTACAAATAGGAGTCTACCATGCCCCCCTACAAATGTCAAGATATAACTCAGATTTATCTACGACTAACAATCTCAGCCCGATCCGGCCAAGAGGGATTTTATTAAACGGTATCAAACCGTATAACCTGTTGAAAAATATGCATTTGATAAAATGAAAAACGAGGTCGGAACCGGATCATAACCATATCAGAACTCCTGTTGGAGCTGGAAATGGACCCGGTATCGAGAGTCGTCCGTTAATGGTCTGTCCCCAATGTTCCGACCCCACTCAATCCTTCCGCTCAAGCCTTCTCTGCCCTGAAGGACGAATCCAAAACCTGTTCCCATGAGATTACGGCTCCGGTGTTCTTCTCCGGTAACTGCCCGCAAGCGGCCGTATCCCCGGTCAAGAAAGAGATCCGTCTGCAGAGCATCCTTCAGCGGAAGATCAAAGCCCGGCAGGCGCCAACTCCCCGGAATCCAGAAAGCCGGTATCAGGTAATCCAATCGGGTAAAGATCCCTTGATCCGCAAGATAATCCCCCTCCGGGTATCCCCGAACCGTGGAAGCCCCGCCCAAGTACAGCTCCTCCTGGGGGGTCAGCTTTGAGGAGACCATCTGCCCCGTCACACCGAAATTCAGCTGGGTGGCCCAAGGCATCTGCTGGGTTCGCGTAAGATTCAATTGAAATTTCTTGAAGTCGGGCGCCGCGCCCGCTCGGCCGGCCAGCGGATTGTTCTCACTGGAGGATCCCAACCCCTTGAGGCCGAGCGCCACTTCCGGCCCCATCGTCCAGGATCCGGATTTATCCCGATGGCGAAGATTCGTCTCAAGACGAATCGCCCTTAACCGATCCCTTCGTGAAACGGCAGACAGGACTTTGGTGCGGCTTTCCGAGAAGTCCAGACCAACCTTTAAATCGAGGTTGGTCAGCTCTTCGGAGATCAGGGGCTGATCGAGAGCCACGGAATAGGTCTCTGAAATCCCGTTGACCCCAAAGGGTTTGAACTGACGCCGGGCCGAGACCTGAGCGTGGGTCGCTGCAAGAATCAGCCGGGTTCCATAGCTTCCCAAAGGCCAGGCGTATTGCCCGAACCCAGCTCCAAAAGCTCGACCCGCCACCATGCCGATGATGAGACTGTCGTCCCGGCCCAACAGATTGCTGTGCCGGAGGCTCCAGCCGAAGCGATACTCCCCGATGACCTTGGTCCCCCGTCGATCCGAAAAAAGAGTAGGGCGCAACGGGAAGCGGTCCACCACCTTGAGGACGACATCGGTGGTGCCCGGGCTGTTCCCGGGACGAAGCAGCGCCTGAACACGCCGGCTCGGATTGGCGTTCAAGCGTCTCAACGCCCGGCGTATCTTCTGGTAACGAAGGACTTCTCCCGAAACGATGGGCCAGACGCGGCGAATCTGAGCCGTGGAGAAATACCGGTTCCCCTCAATGATCACCTGGCCCAACCGGCCTTCCACAATCTCGATAACCGCCTTCCCCTCTTCAATCCTCTGAGGGGGAACGAGGGCGATGGTCGTTAAGTAACCCCTGGACCGATACTGCTGTTGGATCACGTCGGCCAACTCCTGAAGTTCCTTTAAGCTCATCTGGGGGCCGCGGTGAAGGGAGGCGATGGGCAATTCCAGTTCCGCGGTGGGAATAACGGTGTTGCCCTTGAGGGTGATCTGCCGAACGGGAAAACGGGGACCTTCTGCGACGGGGGGACGCTCTAATTCGGGCGGAAGTTCAACCGCCGGCTCCGGCTTCTTCTCCGGCTCGGCCCGTTCTTCCATCTCCTTCCGGATCCGTTCCTTGATGCTCTCCGGCTGTTCCGAGGGAGCCAGCTCCACCCCTGCCGCAGCCGCTACTTCAAGGAACCCTAATAAACTTATCAGGAAAACGATAAGGGCACCTTGAAGAAAACCGTGGCGGGGCATTACTGCCGCAGAGCAAACCCTTCCAAAGAATACCCTCTCGTCTTCAGGATTCGATCGATGGCATCTCCGATCACCCGGTTCGGCGTGGAGGCGCCCGCCGTCATCCCGATCGTCACGGGTCCGGCAGGCAGCCAACCCTCGCTGACGACCGGTTCGGTCTTGCCTGCCGGCTTGTGCCGGATCGCCTGGGCGGAAAGGATGCATTCGGACTCGTCGATGTGATAGGCCGGCGCGTGTTGGGAAGCCATCTCGCAGAGATGGTTGGTGTTGCTGGAGTTGAACCCGCCGATGACGATCACCAAATTCACGGATTGCTTGACCATCTCCATGACCGCATCCTGGCGGTCCTGAGTCGCGCTGCAGATCGTGTCGAAATTCCGAAAATGATCGTTGAGCGCAGGGGCTCCGTACCGGTCGGCCATCGCTTCCTTCAACATCCGGCCGATCTCCAACGATTCGCTGGAAAGCATCGTGGTCTGATTGGCCACCCCAACCCGCTGAAGATCCTGATCCGGCTCGAAACCGACCGAGCACTTCGGCCCAAAGTGCGCGAGCAGACCCTGGGAATCGCCCCCTTTGCGAATGTACTGGCAGAGCCGTTGCGCCTCCGGCTTGTCCCAAACCACCAGGTATTTCCCGCCGGGGAACTGCCCCGCCCTCGACACCGTGGCCCGGGTCTCCTCATGACGGTAATTTCCATGGACGATCGCGGTGAACCCTTCCTTCGCGTACTGCTCCACCCGCTTCCAGACCTGGATCACCGACCCGCAGGTGGCATCCACGAGGACGGAGCCCTTGGCCTTCAAGATCTGCATCTCCTCCACCCGGGTCCCAAAGGCGGCAATGATGACAACGTCCCGGGAGGTCAGCTCCCCAATCGGTTTGTCCTGCGGCCCGGGCCCGTTCAAGAACCCGATCCCCATCTCCCTGAGACAATTGTTGACCCGGGGATTATGGATCAGCTCCGTCGTCAGGAAGATGGGCCGCTCCGGGAACCGCTTCCGGGTCTCGTAGGCATAATCCACCGCCCTCTCAACACCGTAGCAGAAGCCGAACTCCTTGGCCAACAGAAGGGTCAGATCTCCGATCACCAGGGTATTGTTGCGGGCCCGGATCTCCTCGACGAGATGGCTCCGGTAATCGGAAGCCAGGTCCTCCTGGACCTGGTCCTTCAGCCCAAAACCCCTCCTGAATATTTGGACTTCCTCAGTCTGGCTCATCGCGAGAATCTATTATATAATAAACGCCGTGAAAACACAGCGGTTCCGCGATCTCCTCCAAGGGCCCCATCCGATCGTGCTGGCCGGAGCTCACGACGCCATCAGCGCCAAGCTGGCGGAACGGGCCGGTTTTGACGCCATCTGGGTTTCCAGCTTCGGGATCTCGGCCGCTCAAAAGTCGATGCCCGACGCCAACGTCGTGACGATGACCGAATCCCTGGAGGTGGCCAAGAACATCAACGCCGCGGTCAAGATCCCGGTGATCGCCGACTGCGACAACGGCTACGGCAACGCCATCAACGTGATGCGGACCGCCACCGAGTTCGCGGGGGCCGGGATCGCCGGCATCTCCATTGAGGATGCCACCTTTCCGAAACGGTGCTCCCTGTACCCGGGCCGGCACGACCTGGTCTCCACCGAAGAGATGGCCGGCCGGATCCGGGCCGCGAAGTCCGCGCCCGGCGGCAGGGAGCTGGTCGTCATCGCCCGGACCGAGGCCCTGATTTCGGGGCTCGGTATAGAGGAAGCCATGAAGCGGGCCACCGCCTACGCGCAGGCCGGTGCGGATGCCCTCTTAATCCACTCGAAAGCAAAATCCTCCCAGGAAGTCCTGGAGTTCGCCAAGATCTGGCGCGGCAAGACTCCGCTCGTGGTCGTTCCGACCATGTTCCCAACCGCCAGCGTCGAGGAGCTCCATCAGGCCGGCTTCAAGGTGATCATCTTCGCCAACCAGGCCCTCCGGGCGGCCGTGGCGGCGATGCGGGACCAGTTGAATATTCTCCGGAAAGAGGGCCGGGCCGAGGTGATTGACGGGGCGATCGCGAGTCTCGAGGAGGTGTACGACCTGGTCGGGGTCCAAGAATTCCAGGCCCGGGAGGAACAGTTTATTCCAACCTCCGAGGAGCCGGTATCCGCCGTGATCCTGGCCGCCGGATTTGAGCAGCAGCTTCTGCCCCTCATCGAGGATCGGCCCAAGGCGATGCTGGAGATCAAGGGCCGCTCCATCCTGGAGAGACAGGTCTCCCTTCTGCGTGCGGCCGGCATCAGGAACATCTCGGTCGTCCGGGGGTACCGGGCAGAAGCGGTCCATCTGCCCAACCTCCATCTGTACGAGAACCCGGCCTACCAGACCACCGGGACCGCCGCTTCCCTGTTCGCGGCCGAGCCGGCGTTAAAGGGACGGCTTCTGATCCTCTATGGGGACATCCTGTTCGACCGGACAATCCTGGAGCGGCTTCTGCAGAGCAGCGCCGACGTCAGTCTCGCCGTGGACCGGGCCTGGTACGATCTTTATCTCACGCAAGGCCGCTCCCCGGAAGGGGCGGATCTGGTGATCACCCATGACCATCCTGTGCAGAGCCACCGTTTTCTTCCCTCGGAAGAACCGGCCCGGATTCTAAAGATCGGACAGAGGATCGACTCAAAGTCGGCCACCGGTGAGTTCATCGGACTCGGATCCTTCTCCCCAAACGGGATCGCCTGGTTAAAGGAAGCATTCCAGGTCGGCCAAGCCCTGCCCCAGGAAGCCCCTTTTCACGAGGCCCGGAATTTTGCGAAGGCCTCTCTCACCGACCTTCTCCAAGAGATGATCAACCGAGAACATCCGGTCCACGCCGTCGAGATCTACAAGGGGTGGCTGGAGGTGGATACCTTCGAGGATTACCGCCGCGCCTGGTCGAAACTTTAGAAGGAGCTCTTAATGTTTCGACCAAGGCAGGATCACGGTGAATCGGCTTCCCTGCCCCGGCTGGCTCTCCAACTGGATCGACCCGTTTAAGAGATCCACGTAGTGTCGGACGAGCGCTAACCCCAAGCAGATCCTCGTCCGGGGCTCCGAAGAATTTCCCTGCGGCGATCGGAAGGTGGTGAACAGCCGATCCCTCTGCTCCGGTCTGATCCCGCAACCCGTATCGCTGACCCGAAGATTAAATCCATCCGGTTCGGGAGTCAGGACTGCTTCAATCCTTCCCCCGGCCGGAGTGAACCGGACCGCATTCTCGAGGAGCTCCTTAGCGATCCAAACCACCTTTTCCCCATCCGTAAAACCAGTGAGAGGAGCGGCAGGCAGGGCTGCCTGCAGGGTCAGGTGTCGTTCCTCACAGCGGACGCTGACTTCCCGCAGGATCTCTTCCATCAGGGAGTTTAGATTCTGCGAGCCGGCAATGACCCTCTGCTCATGGCTTAAGAAGAGAGCGAAACTTCCCGCCATCAGCCGAGACAACGAGGCATGGACTCGATGGAGCCGCTTCAGAAACTGCATCTGCAGCTCAGACCAGGATCCATAGAATCCTTGAGCGGCAAGGCCGATCTCATCCGTCAAGGTCTTCAAGGGTCCCCGCATTTCCTGCACAATGAGCTTAAGAAAATCGACCTTGACCTGCTCCAGCTCCACCAACCGGGCTGGAAAATCCGCGAGGGTCCCTGGTTTCCCCTGGAGGATCGCCGACTGGCGCAGCTGCCGGCGATGGTCCATCGCCCGGGAGGCAATCCCCTGAATTAGGGAAACCGTCAGGGGCTTTTCGACAAAATCATACGCCCCCAGCCGAAGGGCATGGGTGGCGGTCTCCACGGAGCCATAGCCCGTAATCAGGATCACCGCCGCCCAAGGATCCATCGCCTTGATGGCCCTTAAGACTTCCAGCCCATCCAGGCCGGGGAGTTTCAGATCGCAGAAAACCAGATCGGCCTTTTCCTGCCGGAACAGTTCTATCGCAGCCGCCCCGTTTGTGCAAGTCCGAACCGCGTAACCATTGGAACTTAAGGCACTGGCCAACGCTTCACACGCTTCCAGCTCATCCTCCACCACCATGAGTTTCCCCATGAAACAAATTATGGCTGAGTTGGACCACGAAAAGTGGTCGGTTTTCCAAAGAGCATTTGTGTCAGGAACCACAGTCTCCTGTTCACGCCTATCCTATTAACTCCGCAGTTATGGTAGAATGATGTCTACCATACGGAGGTGAAGAATGTACCAAGCCCACGATATGCTCAAATTTCAGCGCCGATTCCCGACGGAACTGGCTTGCCGCAAGTATTTGGAACGCC
>JACQCH010000024.1 GCA_016201735.1 Candidatus Omnitrophota bacterium | reverse complement strand
GTACACTTGATTCTAAATTCGCCACAGGTATTTCCCCGGTCATCCTGAGGTTCTCGAAGGATGACCGGGACGGCGAGGATTCGTCCTTCGACAGGCTCAGGACGAACGAACCTGTGGCGAACTTATCGCCGCGTGTACTAGACAAAATTCTAGAAAAGGTGATGAGTAAGGGGCGGCAACAAGGAATGGCTTCAGAAAGCCTCTCTCCAATAGATGCCGTTAAGGATTTCCTGGAAAAGAAAAAGATGCATGGAAAACGATTGAGGATTCAAAATCTGGAGCCCGCTGGATTTTTGCTTCATTCACGAATTATGAACTGGAAAGATGATGTTGCTGGCGGGATTGCGGAGGCGTTTGGTGTTGATTTGAAAAAAGCGTTTCTAGAGAAATTGCCACCCCTACCACGCCCATTCACTCTCGATCCGAATAGCAACCAAGAAGATTTGAGACGTTTTTTAGAAGCAGGAATGGAACATGTCGATGAATTAATTGAAAGTGCGGTAACTCAGAATTTAGTTCAGGGTTTTGTTCCAAGCAGTCTTAAGAGATACGAAGGAAACTATCCATGATAGACAAGGACGATTTCTCTAAACTTATCAAGCTGGCTTCCCAGCCCGTAAAATCATGGGGTAAAAAAGCGAAGCCCGAAGGTTCCGTAGATCATACCGATAAGAAAACTCGTTAAGGTAAGACTGAGAGCTAATACAAACGCGTTAAATCGTGTGATAGATCGGTGAAGCCACGGGTGGCGTGGGGCGACCCCGCAGACGCCAGCAGGGCCGACGTGTGAGGCGTAAGCCCTGATGGAATGGAAACCCCGCATGAAATGAACGACTTTCCATGGAACGTCCTGTTGGGTTCGGCCATCTCCCTATGCTCTGACATGGTTACTGTGAACCATCCATCCGAACAAGGCCCGATGCCGGATGCGGGGCCGCCCCACGACAGGCCCCGTGGCTGGCCCAGGATGTCACATGATTTACCACGTTTGTATTAGAGCGATTCCAGGAATTTATAGCCGACGTTGCGGACGGTGGCGATTAAGGAAGCGTACTTGGGGCCGAGTTTCGCCCGGAGGCGGCGGATGTGGACGTCCACGGTGCGGGTCCCACCGATGAAGTCGTAGCCCCACACCTGGTTTAACAACTGATCCCGGCTGAAGACCCGGCCGGTGTGAGTGGCCAGGAATTTCAACAGCTCAAACTCCTTATAGGTCAACTCCAGCGGTTCTCCATCGAGGGTCACCTCGTACCGGTCCACATCCAGGTTGAGCGCACCAACCCGGATTCCAGTTCCCGGACCCAAGTGGTTGAGCCGCTTCAGGAGGAATTTCACGCGGGTCTCTAAGAACTCCGGGTCGGCGGGAGCCAAGAGAAAATCCTCCAGGCCGGATATCATCGGAAGCTCCCTCAAATGGGCTTCCTTTAATAGGACCAACAGCGGCAGCTCCTTTGCCCCGTCCTTGGCCCGAACCCGTTCCACCAAGGGAGCCAGCCGGCCATCGCCGGTGGCATCCAGTATCCCCAATCGAAACCGCTCTTTCACCTGCTCCAACGAGCCCAAGTCGCCTGTTTCAAGCAGAACTACCTGGAAACCCCGCTTGACCAGATGACTCTTGAGCGATTTAAGAGAGACTGCCTGCGGACCGATGAGTAAGATGGCTTCCATAATAGATTATTCTATACCTCTGCGAACCGGTTGGTGATCGGCATTCTGCGGTCTCTTCCGAAAGCGCGGGGAGTAATCTTAATTCCGATGGGGGCCTGGCGCCGTTTGTATTCGTTGAGGTCGATCATCCTCAAGACCCGGCGAATCTCCGCCTTGGAGGCCTTGGCGATCCTTCGAGTCTCTTCCGTGGATCGGTCCTCTTCCACGTAGGCCCGGACGATCCGGTCCAGCCGCTCGTAGGGAGGCAAGGTGTCCTGATCTTTCTGGTTCGGTTTCAGCTCCGCTGTGGGGGGGCGGGTAAAGACCGACTTAGGGATCACGGCGCGGCCGAAGACCCGGTTCGCTGTGGAGCTCAACCGGTAGACCCAGGTTTTCGGAAGATCCTTGATCACCGCGAACCCCCCCACCATGTCGCCGTACAGCGTGCAGTAGCCGGTGGAAATCTCCGACTTGTTGCCGGTGGCCAGGACCAGCCAGTGAAACTTATTCGAAAGGGCCATGAGAAGCGTCCCACGGATCCTCGCCTGCAGGTTTTCCTCCGTCACATCGGGCCTTCTGCCCTTGAAAATCCCCAGCAGGGTTTTGATGATCGATTGGAAGACCGGTTCGATCGGTATCTCCAAGAACTGAATCCCCAGCCCCTTGGCAACCGCCCGGGCATCGGCTTTGGTTTGAGGGGAGGAGTATCTCGACGGCATGGAAACTCCCGTCACCTTTTCCTTCCCCAGCGCGGCCACGGCGATCGCCGCCGTCAGGGCCGAGTCGATCCCGCCGCTCAAACCGATGACCGCATGGGCGAATTGATTCTTCATCACATAATCCCGGGTGCCCAGGACCAACGCCTCGAAAATCTCCTCGTCCGAGCTCAAGATGGGGGCGCTCGGTGATGAAGCCACGGGGAGAACCGCGGCAGGACCCGTGGCTGGAGCGACCATGGAGGGAACCTCCACCAGATAGAGCCCTTCCCGAAACTGAGGGGCCCGGAAAATAATCCGTCCCCGGGGATCCACCACCATACTCCCCCCGTCGAAAACCAGTTCGTCCTGACCTCCCACCAGATTCAGGTAGCAGATCCATGCTTTGGTTGAGCGGGCTCGCCGGATGAGGAGCTTCTCCCGCTCAGACCGTTTGCCCGCGTGATAGGGAGAGGCGGAGAGATTGATCAGGATCCTCGCTCCGGCCTTGGCTTCCATCCGGACCGGTCCTGGGTCCACCCAGATGTCTTCACAAATCGAGAGCCCCACTAAAACTCTTCCGTCATTCCCGCGAAAGCGGGAATCCGGATTTGATCCTCGCTGGAGTTTACCCTCGAGCGTCATCGAGGGCGAGGATGACGGGAGGCCTAGCACAAGAGGCTGTTTTCCCGGCGTAAAATACCGCTTCTCATCGAAGACACCGTAGTTGGGCAGTTCCATTTTATGGTAACGGTGGACCAGCCGTCCATTGACAGCCACCGCCGCGGCGTTGTACAAGCGCCCCCGGGCATCCCTGTCCGCGAAACCAAATACCGCCGCAATCCCCCGGGTGCGCCCCACCAACCGCTTTAAAGCGGCGAGATTCTGCTGGATAAAGACCCGCTTGAAAAGCAGGTCCTCCGGAGGATATCCGGTCAACGCCAGCTCCGGAAAAACAACCAGGTCCGCTTTGGACGCTTTCGTCTGCGAGAGTATCCGGGCGATCTTGGCCTCGTTGCCTTGAATATCGCCGACCGTCACATTGACCTGCGCCAAAGCGATCTTCACCCCGCCCCTCCGGAGTTCCGGCTCCATCCCGCCCTGACTTGGATAAACTGCTTCTGCAGTTCTGACGACCGTCGGTCGTCAGACGATTCGCAGAAGGCGAATCGTTCCAAGTCGGGGCGGGATGGAGCCGCTGTGCCAAAGGCACAGATGCCCTCGGCTGTCTCCCACCATCTTAAAGAATCCACCCTCTCTGCCGAGGGCATACTCCGGAGGGGCGGGGTCATAACGCCACGATCGAAAGCCCGTTCTTGTCCGCCTGGGCAATCATCTGCGGCAGGTCAAACAACAGTGTCCGCTTGGCCTCCACTCCCAGACATCCTGCCCCGGACTCCCTCATCGCCCCAAGTGTGTCGGCCCCCACGACCGGGATATCGAACCGCATGTCGTGCCTCTGTTCGCAGGCCTTGACCACTACGCAACCCGGTCCTGCGATCTGGCCCGCCCGCCGAATCGCGGCATCGGTCCCTTCCATTCCCTCCACCGCGACGACCGCCTTCCGACGAACCACCAGCGTCTGTCCGATCCCCAGACGAGCCAGCTCCCGGGCCAGCGGCAGCCCGAAGCGGAGATCCTCCTGCTCCTCGGGCGTCGGCGCCCGGCGGGTCAAGGTTCCGGCGGCCGGAATCCAATCTTTCAAGAATGTCCCGGAATCCAAAACACGAAACCCCTGCGATTCCAGGTAACGGACGGCCAGTTTCATCGCTGAATTTCCGGAGCGATCCGGGAGCAGTTTGAACAGATGCTGGACAACTCCGTCAAAACGGCTCTCCCCTTCCAGAAGCCGCTCCGGCTTGATCTGCCCGGCTAAGATAAGCTCCTCAACCCCCTCCCGCTTAAACCAGCCCGGAACTTCCCCAATCTGGGAGAGAGAGACCCAGTGCATCCGGTCCACTTCCTTCTCCAAATCAGGGGAAGTTTCTTCCTTCAATCCAACCGCCACCACCTCGTAACCCAACGCCTTCGCCGCTCTGGCGACATGGATTGGAAAGATCCGATTTCCCGCGATGATCCCTAGTTTTGACATTGAATGATTATTAGAGGAAGAAAAGGGAGAAGTGAAAGAAGGAAAAGCCGCTAGAGCTTTCCGTCCCCTTCCAAAAGGGCAAACATCAGATCCGCTTCAGTCACCACCTTCCCATCCACCAGAGCCCGGGTCCTCATCTGGCCGGTCTTGGACCGGAGCTTTAAAACCTCGGACTCCAAGATCAGCGCGTCCCCCGGTAGGACGGTCCGCCGGAACCGGACGTTGTCCATCGCGACAAAGTAAGCGTACTTGCCCAAGTTCTCCGGCTTATTGAGAAGCAGGATCCCGGAAACCTGCGCCAGGGCCTCGATGATCAGCACGCCCGGCATCACCGGCCGTTTGGGGAAATGCCCCCGGAAAAACGGCTCGTTGATGGTCACGTTCTTCAAGCCCACCGCCCGCCGGTCCGGAACCATCTCCACGATCCGGTCGACGAGAAGGAACGGATACCGGTGGGGGAGGATCCTCTCAATGGCGAAGATGTCCATCGAGGTCGCCTCCAGCTCAACGTACTGGGCCTTGATCCCTCCCTCCCGGCCCCGTTCCAGATTCTGCCGGAGCCGCTGAAGGAGCTTCAAATTTAAGGCATGGCCCGAGCGGATCGCCATCACATGCCCCAGGATGGGCCGGCCCAACAGGTACAGGTCCCCGATCAGATCCAGAACCTTGTGGCGGACAAATTCGTCCGGATAGCGCAGGTGATTGCCGACGATCCGCCCGTTGGGCTCGACGACCACGGTATTCTCATACGTGGCCCCCTTGCCCAGGCCGATCTTCCGCAGGGCCTCGACTTCCTGGGCCAAGCAAAAAGTCCGGGAAGGAGCCACCTGCGCCTCGAAGAATTCCGGAGTGACCGTCGCTGAAAAGAACTGAGCCGACAGACTCGCGACCGGGTAGCTCAAGGTATAGGAAATGCGAAACGCCTCATCCGGCAGGATCGCGACGGCCGCCGAGTCCTCCTCAATCCAGACCGGTTCGCGGATTTGAACCGGCCGACGGGGGATCATCTGCTCTTGAATACCGGCCTGCCGGAAGATCTCAATGAAGGGATGCGCGGAGCCATCCAGCCCAGGGATCTCCTCCCCGTTGACTTCCACCAAGAGGTTGTCGATCCCGGAACCGAAGCAGCTGGCCATCAGGTGTTCAATCGTGTGAACCTCAACCCGGCCGTTCCCGATCGAGGTGCGGCGGGGGCGCCGGTTGGCATCCAGAATCGTCGCCACCGAGGCCACGATCGGCTCCGATCCGGCCAGATCGGACCGGACAAAGGTGATCCCGCTGTCCGCCGGAGCCGGTTTAAACTCCACCCGGACCGAGCGGCCGGTATGCAAGCCGATCCCCTCGACCCGGGCCGGGCGGCGGATCGTCCGCTGACTTAAGAACGACCCATTCTTCGCGGAAATGTCCGAATCCGAAAGGGCCGCTAAGACCTTGCTTTCCTGTGTCACCGTTTTGCCTCGCGTTGTTCCAAACGTTTACGCATCGATTCCACGGTCCTGGTCAACTCCGGCAGCCGCTGAAGGGCGGCGTTGAGCCGCTTCGCCTTGCGCAACGGCTTGGCCGGGCTTCCCCAGACCGGGGTGTTGGCGGGGACGGATTTTGAAACGCCCGCCTGCGCCCCCACCATCACATTGTCTCCGATGGAGATGTGGCCGACCACACCGGACTGGCCGGCGAGAACAACATTGTTGCCCAAGGTGGTGGAGCCGGAGATTCCGGATTGCGCGACGAGGATGCAGTTGGACCCGGTCACCACATTATGGGCGATCTGAACCAGGTTGTCGATCTTCGTCCCTTTGCCGATCACCGTTTTCTCAAAACGGGCCCGGTCAATGGTCACATTGGCGCCGATCTCCACATCGTCCTCAATCACCACCGTGCCGACCTGCGGAATCTTATGGTGAATCCCCTTGACCGTCGCGAAACCAAAACCATCGGATCCGATGACCGAGCCGGAATGGATGACCACCCGGTGGCCGATCTCGACCTTCTCCCGGATCGAAACATTCGGATAGATCAGGCAGTCGTTCCCGATCCGGGAGCGCCGGCCGACATAGCTGTGCGCGTAGATCACGGTCCGGTCCCCGATCACCACGTCGTCTTCGATCACCACAAACGGCTGAACGGCGACCCCTTTTCCCAAACGGACCCCCTTGCCCATGACCGCCTTGGGGCTGACCCCTTGAGGGTGCCGTTCTCCCTCGGGCCCCAACAGCATGGCGGCAAGCTTCGCGAAAGCCAGGGACGGATTCTCCGTCTGAATCACCGGCTTGGGAGCGATCCTGACGTCCGTTGAGGTGATCACGGCCGAGGCCTTGGTGGATTCCAGCAAGGAAAGATATTTGGAGTTGGCGATAAAGGTGAGATCCCCGGGCTTGGCCTCCTTGATTCCACAAATGCCGGTAATCAAGATGTCCCCCTTTCCAATGAGCTTGCCCCCGATCAGCTTGGCGATTGCCTTGAGCGGACGAGGGGTCATGCCGTTGGGGGAGGAACTCCTCACGAGCCGCCCTTCTTCCCGTAGCGGTCGTTCAAGACCTGCAGAACCTCATCGGTCAGGTCCATGGCCTGCAGTTCATACAACACCGCCCGGGAACTTAGGATCAGATCAAACCCCTTCTCCTTCGCGTAGGAACTGACCGCCTCTTCCACTTCCTTGAGGATCTCATTAATCGCCCGCTCACGTTCCTTCTGCAGGAACTCCACGGAGGCCTTGTCAAACTCGGAGAGATTCTTTAATTTCTGATCCATCGCCTGTTGGCGTTCCTGACGGCTCTGTTCATTCAACAGAACCAATTCCTCCTTCATGCTCTTGATCTCCGCGACAAGCTTCTCCCGCTCGGCCTGCTTGGATTTATAGATCTCCCCCAATTTCTGGTCGGAGACCTTGGTTCGCTTATAGTCCTGGAGGATTCGATCCAGGTTGACGACGCCGATCCTCTGAACCGAGACGGGCTGGTCCGCCGCGAAAACCGGTGAATGGTCAAAGAGGAAGGCCAAAAGAAAGAAACTGACGAGGAGATAACCGTTCGCCCTGAGCTTGAACCCTTGACTCTTCATTTTACCCTCCCATCTTCCTCTAGAAAGCCCGGCTGGCTGAGAAATGAAGCCGCCCGGTCTTGTGTTCTCCCGGGATATTCGAGAGGGGCCAGCCGTAGTCCAACTTCACCGGACCGAACGGAGTCTTAATCCGGAGTCCCCCTCCCACTCCCGCCTTATATCCTCCCCGCCCGAATTTTCCAACCCGGTCCCAAACATTCCCCACATCCAAGAAGGCGGCCCCTTTCAGGAAATCAACGAGCGGGACCGTGTATTCGGAAGTAAACAGCGCCATCGCCTCTCCGCCGACCGGATCGTTGTTCACCCGATCTCGCGGACCGACCCGCCGCTCCCGGTACCCCCGAATCGAATCAGACCCTCCCGCGAAGAAACGTTCGAAGATCGGAACCGTCTTCGAGCCGCCGAAACTGTTCGTCAACCCCAGCGACAGATGGAATTCCAAGACTTGGTTCTCAATCAATGGATGGGAGAAGAGGGACCCGTCCCCCGTCCATTTCCAGAAATCCCGATTGCCGCCCAAGAAAGATCCCGCCGTTTCAATCCCGGAGGTGGCGAAATATCCCTGCTTCGCGACGAAGACGTTGTCCCGGGTATCCCGGGTATAGGAAAGTCGGACCGCGGAAATGGTGTTGGCCCCCAGCTCGTCCCGGAGCGCGGCCGAGGCGGTGTCGGGAACGTCGCTCACCTGGGCCTTCTCGAAGCGGTACATCCCATCCACCCGATCGTAATCTCCAAAGGACTTGCCCAGACGCAGATCTCCTCCTCGGCGGACCAGATCGAAGCTGTACCCCTCACCCCGGGTCCGGACCCGGTTAAACAGGTCGAGGCCGAGCAGGTAGGGACGGTTAAAAGCCCAAGGCTCCGTGAAGGAAAACTCGATATTCCGGCGGCGCGTCCCCGCCTGGACCTGAAATTTCAATTCCTGCCCCCCGCCCACAAACGTCGGCCAGTTGAACAGGTCGAAATTCCGCTGGGTGATCTCGGCGAACCCCACCAGTTTGTCCACGGAACTAAACCCGCCGCCGAAAGAAAACTCCCCCGTCTTGGATTCCTTCACCGCCACCACCAGATCCCGCTGGTCCGGGCGTGGGGCGGGAACCGTTTCAAGAGTTACCTCTTCAAAGAACCCGAGATTGTACAGCCGCTCCTTGGAGCGCCTCAGCTTCTCCCCGTCGAACCGTTCCCCCGGAGAAATCCTCAACTCCCGGCGGATCACCACGTCCCGGGTCTTCAAATTGCCCCGAATCAGGATTCGCCCGACGTAGGAAACCGATCCTTCCGTAACCCGATACGCGATATCGACCTTGTTCGTCTGCGGGTTCAACGCCGTGGAGGGCTCGACCGAAGCTGCCATGAACCCCTTGGCGAAATAGACCGACTGGACCTTGCCCAGATCCTCCGACAGCCGCTCCTGGCTGAAAGGATCCCCCGCCCGAAGCTTAACCTTCGCCCTGAGCTCCTCGGCGTTGATCTGCTCGACACCGGTAAAAACAGTCTCTCCCACCAGGTACCGCGGGCCCTCAGTGATCGTCATGGTGACAATGAGCCACCGTTTCTTTTCATCGAAATCGGCGGAAGCGCCGGCGGTACAATCGCTGTATCCTTCCAGATGGTAAAGCCCCTTGATCCGTTCCACATCCTCATCCAACACCTCGGGCCGGTAATAACCCGCCGTAAACCAACTCCCCTGCTTGGTCGCCATCCCCTTTCTCAGCCGACGGGCGGAGATATTCTGGTTTCCGACAAAAAGAATCTGCCGGACCCGGATCTTCCTCCCCTCGGTGATTGTGATAAAGACGGTCGCCTGATTGGTCGCCTCATTAACCTTGACCTCATGGCTGATGTCGGCCAGGTAGAACCCTTTTGTCCGATACAGCTGCTTAATCCGCTCCAGATCCTCCTTCAGCTGCCGGCGATCCAACAGTTCCTGTTCCTTGGTCTTCAGATCCTCCCGAAGCTTCGCCTCCCGGAAATGGCGGCTGCCGGTGATCACAATTCCCGCCACCAGCGGCCGTTCCTTGACGTGAAAGCGGACCAGCTTCCCGTCCCGATAGGGCCGGACCTCCGCCGAGACATCGGTGAAGAAACCGAGGCCGTAGAGCCGCTTGATGTCCTCGTCCACCGTCTCCTGCCGGATCCGGTCTCCAGGGCGGGTCTTGATCTTGGCCAAGATGGTGGAGGAGGAAACAATCTTGTTCCCTTCCACCTCGACCGCCGTCACGACAAACTGTTCCTCGTCCGCCGCGAAGGCCCGGGAAACCGCTCCAGTGGCCCAGAGAGAGCAGAGGGAACCGAAGAGCAGGAGGCCCAAGAATTTTTTCAGATTTGCAGGGTTAAGCATCATGGCGATCAACTTAACCGTCGAGCACAAATCATGAATTGGTATACTGAAGACCCGCGGGGCTCCCCCCAACAGGACATAACTGCGCCCTGGAGGTGCGCTGCGGATGCCCCACAAGCCAAAGGATCCCGTCTCGGCC